>NZ_JBFRFZ010000008.1:0-172363 GCF_052115065.1 Terrabacter sp. 2TAF16 | reverse complement strand
GAGCACCGACTTCCGCACCTACACCCAAGCCGACCTCGACCAGGTCGCCCGCGAGCTCAACGGCCGCCCCCGACAAACCCTGAACTGGCAGACTCCCGCACAAGCCCTCAACACCCACCTCGTTGCAACAGCTCCCTGAAACCGCCCCGTCGAGAGGCGCAGAACGTGGCCTCTCGACGGTTCAGGGTTGGGCGGGTCAGCGGATGCGGACGCCGCTGATGGCCCGCGCGATGACGAGGCGCTGGATCTCGGACGTGCCCTCGAAGATCGTGTAGATCTTCGCGTCGCGCGACCATCGCTCGACGGGGTGGTCGGTGACGTAGCCGGCCCCACCGAGGATCTGCACCGCCTTGTCGGTCACGGCGACCGCGACCTCACCCGCCTTGAGCTTGCTCATCGAGCCCTCGGCCGCGGTGAACGGCTGGTTCGTGCGCCCCATCCACGACGCCCTCCAGACGAGCAGCCGGGCCGCGTCGATCTCGGTGCGCATGTCGGCGAGCGCGAACGCGATCGCCTGGTTCTCGATGATCGGCCGACCGAAGGCGACGCGGTCCTTGGCGTAGTCGAGGGCGTACTCGTATGCCGCCCTGGCGATCCCGAGCGCCTGCGCACCCACCGTGGGGCGCGAGATCTCGAACGTCCGCATGGCCGCCTGTCCGCTCGACGACCCTCCCTCGCGGGCCCGGGCGAGGCGCTCGTCGAGCTTGTCCTTGCCGCCGAGCAGGCACGAGCCGGGCACGCGCACGTCGTCGAGGAAGACGTCGGCGGTGTGCGAGGCGCGCAGGCCGAGCTTGCGCAGCTTCTTGGCGCCCTCGAGACCCTTCGTGCCGGGCGGGACGACGAAGGCGGCCTGCCCGCGCGAGCCGAGGTCGGGGTCGACGACGGCCGTCACGACGTGGACGTTGGCGATGCCGCCGTTGGTGATGTAGGCCTTCTGGCCACTGAGGATCCACTCGTCGGCGGCCTCGTCGTAGCGGGCCCGCGTGCGCATGGCGCCGACGTCGGAGCCGGCCTGCGGCTCGGTCGTCGCGAAGGCCCCGAGCTTCGGGTCCTCGGCGTCGCCGTAGCACTGCGGCAGCCACTCGACCATCTGGTCGGGGGTGCCCGAGCCGTAGATCGCGGCGACCGCGAGGGTCGTGCCGAAGATCGACATCCCGATGCCCGCGTCACCCCAGAAGAGCTCCTCGTTGGCGAGGTTGATCGAGATGCCGGTCGGGTCGGACCAGCACTGGGCCAGGAACTCGAAGCCGTAGAGGCCGTTCTTGGCCGCCTCCTGGATGACCGGCCAGGGCGTCTCCTCCCTGGCGTCCCACTCGGAGGCGGCCGGGCGCACGACGTCGGCGGCGAAGCCGTGCACCCAGTCGCGCAGCTCGGTCTGGTCGTCGTTCAGGGCGAGCGAGAACTCCACCACGACGTGCCTCAGGCCTTGGGGATGTCGAAGAAGTTCGCGACGTTGGCCGCGAGCCCGAGGTCGCCCTTGGCCTTGATCTTGCCGGTCATGAACATCATGACCGGGTTGCCGCTCTTGGTGATGACCTTGGTGAAGTCGACGGGCGACATGGCGAGCGACAGCGTCGAGTCGCCGTCGTGGCCGGGCACCGACGTGCAGGTGCCGTCGGCGAAGCGCACGGTCCACTCGTCGGCCCCGCCGTCCGGGCGCCCGGTGATGCTCCAGTGCGTCGTCGCGGTCGTCGATCCGGCGCGGTCGGGGCGGAAGAGCTCGGGCATCCGACGGAAGATCGCGTCGACGATCGGGCCGCGGTTGGCGCTCTCCATGACCTCCTTGACGTCCTTGTCGGACATCTCCTTGACGATGCGGATGAAGTCGCCGGGCTCGACGGCAGCGAGCTGCTCGGCAGTGGCGGTCGTGAAGTCGATCTCGGGCATGAGGGTCCCTCCGGAGGAAACGGCATGGTTACCGCGAGTAGGTTACCGGACGGTTCAGCCGTCGAGGAACCAACCCGCGACCATCCCGTCGGGACGGCCGGGCTCGATGTAGTGCTCGTGGGCGAAGGCCACCGCGAACATCTCGACCGGCATCTGGAGCATCCCCTGCGCGTCGGACTGGCTTGCGTGCGCCTTGAGCGCCGAGCGCTTGACCTCGAGGAACTCGCTCACGTCGCACGCCCAGTGCAGCTCGCTCTCGAGGCTGCCGAGGGGGTTGCCGTCGTCCATCGGCTGGCTGGGGTCCCACTCCCCCACGTCGAGGCCCGCGGCCATCGCGGCCTGGTGCGAGCGGATCATCGCATCGCGGTTCATCGAGCCCTCGAGGTAGCGAGGCGTGCCGGCGAGCTCGGCGGCACGCTTCGTCACGGCGTGCACCTTGACGTGGTCGGGGTGGCCGTAGCCGCCGTGCCAGTCGTAGCCGACGACAACGTCGGCCGCCTCCTCGCGCAGGACGGCCGCGAGGCGCTGCGCCGCCTCCTCCGTGTCGGCCCGGGCGAAGCTCTCCTCGTGGTCGTTCTGGGCCCACCCGGTCATGCCGGAGTCGGCGTAGCCGAGGAACGCGACGCGGTGGGTGCCGATGACGGCGTTGGAGGCGGCGGCCTCGGCCCGGCGCCGCTCGACGACGGTCTCGCCCTCGGCCAGGTCGTCGGGCGCGTCGCCGTGGTCGCCGTTCGTCGCGACGACGAGCACGACGCGGTGGCCCTCGCTGACGGCCCGCGCCATCGAGCCCGCGGACTGCGAGGCCTCGTCGTCGGGGTGGGCGTGGACGAAGACAACGGTTGACATGGACTCAGCCTCTCACCGCGGGCCGACGTTCCCGTCACCAGCGCCACCGGGCGCGACCGGCAGCGTGTAGACGACGTAGCCCTCGAACGTCGCGAGCTCGTCGTAGAGCCGGCGGGCGACGGCGTTCGACTCGTGGGTCTGCCAGTAGACGCTGCCGCAGCCCTGCGCGCGCGCCCAGTCGCGCACGGCTGCGATGAGGGTGCTCGCCACGCCCCGGGCCCGCACTGCCGGGTCGGTGAAGAGGTCCTCGAGGTAGCAGAGGTCGGGTTCGCTCGAGCTGGGGTGCACGAGGAAGTGGGTGATCCCCACGAGCTCGCCGTCCAGCCATGCCCCGAGCCCGTGCAGCCTTGCGTCAGAGGCGATCTCGCGCCACGCCCTGTCGTATGCCGCCTGGTTGAGCTCGCGCTCGTAGAAGCGGATGTACGCGCGGAAGAGCGTCTCCCACCGGTCCCGGTCGGCAGGTTCCAGGCGTCGGGTCTCGATCACGACCCGACGCTAGCGCGACGGCACCGTCCCCGGCAGGGCCACGACACGGCATACCCAATGAGCCACTCGAGTGAGCGCCCAACCACACTCGAGTGAGCACGCGGTCACAGACGAGCGAGCGCCCCACCCCACGAAGGTGGGACGGAGCGCTCACTCGAGTGGGACGGAGCGCTCACTCGACGGGGCGGGTCAGGCCTTCTTGGCGGTGGCCTTCTTCGTCGTGCGCGTCGTCGCCTTCTTCGCGGTCTTCTTCGCCGTCTTCTTCACGGCGCGCTTGCGGGTCGTCGGGCCCTTGGCGCGCTTCTCGGCGAGCAGCTCGAAGCCCCGCTCCGGCGTGATCGCCTCGGGGTCGTCGTCCTTGCGCAACGTCGCGTTGGTCTCGCCGTCGGTGACGTACGGACCGAAGCGGCCGTCCTTGACGACGACGGGCTTGCCGCTGACGGGGTCGGCGCCGAGCTCCTTGAGGGGCGGGGCGGCCGCGGCACGACCGCGCTGCTTGGGCTGGGCGTAGATCGCGAGCGCCTCGTCGAGCGTGATGTCGAAGAGCTGCTGCTCGGTCGTCAGCGACCGCGAGTCGGTGCCCTTCTTGAGGTACGGGCCGTACCGACCGTTCTGCGCGGTGATCTCGACACCCTCGGCGTCGGCACCGACGACGCGCGGCAGCGAGAGCAGCTTGAGCGCCGACTCGAGGTCGAGCGTCGCGAGCTCCATGTCCTTGAAGAGCGAGGCCGTGCGCGGCTTGACCTTGGCGGTCTTCTTGGCCTTGGGCTTGTCAGCCCCGGCCGCGGCGGCGTCGTCGTCCTCGATGACCTCGGTGACGTAGGGCCCGTAGCGCCCGGCGCGTGCGATGATCTCGCGGCCGGTCTCGGGGTCCGTGCCGAGCACCTTGCCGTCGTCGGCGGCGACCTCGAGCAGCTCGCGCGCCTTCTCGGGCGTCATCTCGTCGGGCGCGATGTCGTCGGTGATCGTCGCGCGGCGCGGCGTCGACGGCACCTCGGCGCCGTCGGCGAGCTCACCCGTCGCGAGGTCGACGCCCGCGGGCACGAGCTCCTCGACGTAGGGGCCGTAACGGCCGACGCGGACCACCATGCCGTCGCCGATCGGGATCGTGCTGATCTCCTTGGCGTCGATCTCGCCGAGGTCCTCGACGAGGTTGCGCAGACCGGCGGCCGAGGTGGCCTCCTCGCCGAAGTAGAAGCGCTTGAGCCACGCGACGCGACCCTCGTCGCCGTTGGCGATGCGGTCGAGGTCCTCCTCCATCGAGGCGGTGAACTCGTAGTCGACGAGGTTGCCGAAGTGCTCCTCGAGCAGCCGGGTCACGGCGAAGGCGAGCCACGTCGGCACGAGGGCCTGGCCCTTGGTGAAGACGTAGCCGCGGTCCTGGATGGTGCCGATCGTCGAGGCGTACGTCGACGGGCGGCCGATGCCGCGCTCCTCCATCGCCTTGACGAGGGTGGCCTCGGTGAAGCGGGCGGGCGGGCTCGTCTCGTGGCCGTCGGCCTCGGCGCGCACGACCTCGAGCGGGACGCCGGCGCTCAGCTTGGGCAGGCGGCGCTCCTCGGCGGCGGCGTCGGCGCGGGCGGCGGACTCGTCGTCACGGCCCTCCTCGTAGGCGGCGAGGAAGCCCTTGAAGGTGATGACGGTGCCGCTCGCGCTGAACTCGACCGACTGGGCGCCCTCGAGCGCCGTGTCGACGGCGAGCTTGACGGTGGCGGTCGAGCCACGGGCGTCGGCCATCTGCGACGCGACGGTGCGCTTCCAGATCAGCTCGTAGAGGGCGAACTCCTCGCCGCGCAGCGACCCGGCGACCTGGGCCGGGCTGCGGAAGCGGTCGCCGGCGGGGCGGATGGCCTCGTGGGCCTCCTGCGCGTTCTTGACCTTCTTCTCGTAGCGACGCGGGCTGTCCGGGACGTACTCGGCGCCGTACATGTCGCGGGCCTGGCTGCGCGCGGCGGTCATCGCGGCGTCCGACAGCGTCGTGCTGTCGGTACGCATGTAGGTGATGTAGCCGTTCTCGTAGAGCCGCTGGGCCACGCGCATCGCGTTCTTGGACGACATCCGCAGCTTGCGGGACGCCTCCTGCTGGAGGGTCGAGGTCGTGAACGGGGCCGACGGGCGGCGGGTGTAGGGCTTCTCCTGGACGTCGGTGACGCGCGCTTGGAGCCGGCGCTCTGCGCCGGAGAGGGGCAGGCAGGCCTCGGCGATCCGGGTCGCGAGGGCCTCGTCGAGGTGGACGACGCCCTTGCCGGTCAGGCGGCCGTCGTCGGCGAAGTCGCGACCGGTGGCGACGCGGACGCCGTCGACCGACGAGAGCCGGGCCGTGAACTGCTGGCTCGCACTGTCGGGGGTGAAGTCGCCCTCGACGTCCCAGTAGGAGGAGCGGACGAACGCCATGCGCTCACGCTCGCGCTCGACGACCATGCGGGTCGCGACGGACTGGACGCGGCCGGCCGAGAGGCCCTGGCGGACCTTGCGCCACAGGACCGGGCTGACCTCGTAGCCGTAGAGGCGGTCGAGGATGCGGCGGGTCTCCTGGGCGTCGACCATCGCGGTGTCGATCTCGCGGGTGTCGTTGACGGCCCGCTGGATCGCCTCGCGGGTGATCTCGTGGAACACCATGCGCTTGACGGGGACCCGCGGCTTGAGCGCCTCGAGCAGGTGCCACGCGATGGCCTCGCCCTCGCGGTCCTCATCGGTGGCGAGGTAGAGCTCGCTGGCGTCCTTGAGGAGGCGCTTGAGCTCGGCGACCTTCTTCTTCTTGTCGGGGTCGACGACGTAGTACGGCTCGAAGCCGTTGTCGACGTCGACGGCGAACTTGCCGAACGGGCCCTTCTTCATGTCGGCCGGCAGCTCGGAGGGGTTCGGCAGGTCACGGATGTGACCGACGGACGCCTCGACCTCGAAGTCGCCTCCGAGGTATCCGGCGATGGTCTTCGCCTTGGCGGGCGACTCGACGATGACGAGCTTGCGGCCCTTGCCTGCGGCCATGGTGCACCTTCAACTTCCCGCATCTCACGTGCAGCGGATTCGTCGCTGCCCCGACGTGGACGCGGACCGACCGTAACAGCCCGCGCCGAGTGCGGTCTCACGACATCCACCGGAGGGGGCGTATGCCGTCCGCCGCAGCCCGGGTCCTCGGGCTCGCTCGGGTGGGTGGTGCGGGCACCTGCCGCGGGTGCGGCGAAAAGGGGCCACCCGGCATACGCCCTCGGGAATGATGGCGATCCAACACTCGTTCCCCATGATAGTTTAGACTTCAACAACTTCGGAAGGAACCGCCATGTCCGCCCCCGTCCTGTACCTCAGCCACGGCGCCCCGCCGCTCGCCGACGACGAGCGCTGGACGGCCGAGCTGGCCGGATGGTCAGCGGACCTGCCGAAGCCCACGAACGTCCTCATGGTCTCCGCCCACTGGGAGGACGCACCGACGACGCTCGGCTCGACGACCGGCGCACCGCTGACCTACGACTTCTGGGGCTTCCCGCAGAAGTACTACGACGTGACCTACGACGCCCCTGCCGCCCCCGGGCTCGCGGACGACGTGACGAGGCTGCTCACGTGGCCGGGCCACCAGGTGCACCGCGACGAGGCGCGCGGCCTCGACCACGGCGCATACGTCCCGCTCAAGGAGATGTTCCCTGACGCCGACGTGCCGGTGCTCCAGATGTCGATGCCGACGCTCGACCCGCGCGGCCTCTTCGAGATCGGCCGGCGCCTCGCCCCCCTGCGCGAGCAGGGCACGATGATCGTCGGCTCCGGCTTCACGACCCACAACCTGCGCTGGTTCAACCCGCACGCCGGAGCCGACGGCCTGCCCCCGCGCGCCAGCGCCGAGTTCGACCACTGGGCCCAGGAGGCCATGAAGGCCCAGGACGTCGACAGCCTGCTCGACTTCCTCGACAAGGCCCCGGCCGCCCGCGAGGCCCACCCCCGCACCGAGCACTTCGCCCCGCTCTTCGTCACCCTCGGCGCCGCCTACGAGTCCGGCGGCCTCGACAACAAGAGCGTCATCGACGGCTTCTGGTTCGGGCTGAGCAAGCGCTCCTGGCAGTTCGACTGAGACGTCGGACGCCCCCGGTCGCCGGGGGTGGGAACCGGCGGGTAACCCCATCCGTTCTCCGGATGTGGGTGCCCCACGCACGCGGCCGCGGCTCGTAACCTCCCCTGACTCCGAGCCGCGGCCGCTCCCCTCTCCGGAGGGGTCGTCCGAGCGACGGAACCCACGCGTTCGCCCACCCGTCGCAGGCGCACGGCACGTAGAGTGGCCGTACGCCCGACGAGCGCGCCGCAGGCGTGATTCGTGCGCCGTCCGCGGTGCCGACGGGCGAGGGACTTCGGTCGCGTCGCCGACGTGGCCGGCACGCGAGGGAAGGACCCGCTCCACATGACTGACCAGCCCGCCGCCCAGGCAGCCGCGCCCGCCCAGGTCGCTCCCCTCGAGCCGCCGCCCGGCGACGCGTTCATCCTCACGGCTCCCGCGCCGACGGCCGCCGTCGCCGAGACCGCCGCGCCGAAGATGGCGCCGGCCGTCCCCGAGGCGGCCCTACCCGGCCTCGATGCCAAGGTCGACACCTACCTCGACTCCCTGACCAAGGCCGCGGCCCGCTCGCCCGAGTGGGAGACCAAGGCCGCCGACGTGCGGATGATGGGCAACGACGAGGTGCGGTTCGCCGCCGAGTCGTCCAACCGGATGCTCCAGATGCCGGTCAAGGCCCTCAACGAGGGCGGCCTGTCCGGCAACTCGAAGGTCGGCAAGACCCTGCTCGACCTGCGGCGCACCGTCGAGGACCTCGACCCGGGCCAGGCCGCGGGCGCCAAGAAGTTCCTCGGCATGATCCCCTTCGGCGACAAGGTCACCGACTACTTCCGCAAGTACCAGTCGGCCCAGAGCCACCTCAACGGCATCCTCCACTCGCTCCAGTCGGGGCAGGACGAGCTCGTCAAGGACAACGTCGCCCTCAACCTCGAGAAGAAGAACCTCTGGGAGTCGATGGGCCGGCTCAACCAGTACGTCTACGTCGCCGAGCGGCTCGACGCCAAGCTCGCCGCCCAGGTCGCGACCCTCGAGGCGACCGACCCCGAGCGGGCCAAGGCGCTGCGCGAGGACGTCCTCTTCTACGTGCGCCAGAAGCACCAGGACCTGCTGACCCAGCTCGCGGTCTCGATCCAGAACTACCTCGCGATCGACATCATCATCAAGAACAACATCGAGCTCATCAAGGGCGTCGACCGCGCGACCACGACGACCGTCTCGGCCCTGCGCACCGCCGTCATCGTGGCCCAGGCGCTCAACAACCAGCAGCTCGTCCTCGACCAGATCACGGCCCTCAACACGACGACCTCGGGCATCATCGAGCGCACGTCGGAGGCGCTCAAGCAGAACTCCGCCCGCATCCAGGAGCAGTCGGCGAGCGCGACGCTGTCGATCGAGTCGCTGCAGAAGGCCTTCGCCAACATCTACGAGACGATGGACACCATCGACCAGTTCAAGGTGCGGGCGCTCGACAACATGGCCGCGACGATCGGCACCCTCGAGACCGAGGTCGCCAAGTCGCGCACCTACCTCGACCGCGTGTCCAAGCAGGACGCCCGCCGCGCCGAGAACGCCGCTCCCGGGCTGCTCGACCTCGGCTCCGGCCGGTGAGGGTGGCTGCGCCTGGAGGCCCGACCGGGAGGTGACGGGCCCGCGACGCGGGTGAGGTGAGGCGGGATCGCCGTGGCGCGACCCGTGGAGCAGGATGTGCGTGGTCGGCCGACGGTCGGCGCGCGGGACACACCAGAGGGGACAACGCAGTGGGAATCCGGTCGTGGTTCGGGTTGGACAGGCCCGAGGCACCCGAGCCCGTGCGCTCGGGGCCGCCGACCACCGAGCAGCTCCTCGGGGCGCTCGACGCCATCGAGGCCCAGGCCCGTGAGGGCAAGGTGCCCGGCGTCGTGCTCTCGCGCCTGCTGCGGGTCACCCGGATCGTGCGCCAGACGCTGCCCCGCCTGTCCAACCTCGGCCTCGGCAGCAGCCAGGGCTTCAGCGTCATGGCCACCGCCACCGACTACCTGCCGGTCGCCATCGGCAACTACCTGCGCCTCCCGCGCGACTGGGCCGACACGCGCCCCATCGCGGCGGGCAAGAGCTCGGTCATGCTCCTCGTCGACCAGCTCGACCTGCTCGGTACGACGATGGACAAGGTCTACGACGCCGTGTGCCGTGCCGACGCCGAGGCGATCATCGTGCACGGGGCGTTCCTCGAGCAGAAGTTCGGCCAGGCGTCGGACGGTGGCGTGCTGGGTCTCGGTCCGGACCCGGTGCGGGTCGCCCCACCACCCGGCACGGGCTCGTCGGGAACCGCGGACCCGTCCGGTGCCGTCAGCACGTCATCGTCCCCCCACCCGCTGGCCCCGCCGGAGTGATGCATGAACGCCGACCGTGAACGCCGACCCCAGTGCCGAGCTGAGTGCGGATCATGACCACTGACGAGTCACGCCTCGCCGAGAGCCTGGAGCAGCTGAGCGACGTCGCCGCGGAGGCAGGACTCGACCCCGCCGCCGCCCGCGACGAGGGGCTGCGCGTCGCGGCTGCGCTGGCCGAGGCCGTGCCCGGGGCGGCCCTCGCCTGGGCCGAGGTCGCGCACCCCGGCCTCACCGACGTCGCCCGCATCAACGAGGCGTTCTTCGACGCCGCCTCGTCCGGGCGTCGCTGGCGCGGCGCCCCGACCGACCTGCTCGACGCCCTCGTCGCCTCCCGGCACTCCCTCGCCGCCGAGTACGCCGAGGCGCTGACCGAGGTGGCCTCGTCCGCCGTCATGCTCGGCACGGCGCCGATCTGGGTCATCGCCAACGCGTCCGCCGCCTCCGGCGCCTACCTCGCCGCGGCGCGCCTCCCCTCGCACGGGCTGCCCGGCTTGCCCGGTGGCCCTCTCGGCGGCGTGCCCGAGATGGGTTTCGGCTCCCCCGACACGATGCGTCCGAACGTCCCCGGTCCGATCGACCCCCGCCTCCTCGAGCTGACGCGCCCCGGCAGCCTTGGGGCGCAAGGCGACCCAGACGGCATCCCCGCTCCCGGCGCGACGGCCACAGCCGCCCCCGCCGATCCGCCGGCCGGACCCGAGAAGCCCGCCGAGCCCGAGAAGTCGGTCGAGGAGCTCCTCGCCGAGCTCGACGCGATGATCGGGCTGGCCCGGGTCAAGAAGGAGATCCACCGACAGGTCGCCCTGCTCAGTGTCGAGAAGATGCGCACCCACGCCGGCCTCAAGGCCCCGAAGATGAGCCGGCACCTCATCTTCGTCGGCAACCCAGGCACCGGGAAGACGACCGTGGCACGGCTCGTCGGTGGCATCTACAAGGCGCTCGGCCTGCTCCCCACCGGGCAGCTCGTCGAGGTCGACCGCAGCGAGCTCGTCGCCGGCTACGTCGGGCAGACCGCGTTGAAGACCGCAGAGGTCTGCGCCAAGGCCACCGGAGGCGTGCTCTTCATCGACGAGGCCTACGCCCTGACCGGCGACCAGTACGCCGAAGAGGCGGTCAACACCCTCGTCAAGGAGATGGAGGACCACCGCGAGGACCTCGTCGTCATCGTCGCCGGCTACCCCGACCCGATGGTCCGCTTCATCGCCCAGAACCCCGGTCTGGCCAGCCGGTTCACGACGACGATCGAGTTCGACGACTACTCCGACGACGAGCTCCTCGACATCCTCGACTCGATCGCCACGGGCTCCGACTACGAGCTGACCACCGAGGCCCACACCCGCGTGCGCCACATCCTGCAGGCCACGCCGCGCACCTCGGCCTTCGGCAACGGCCGCTTCTCGCGCAACCTCTTCGAGCAGGCCGTCGGCCGTCACGCGTGGCGGCTCAAGGACGCGACGGAGCCGACGCGCGACGAGCTGCGTCTACTCACCGCAGACGACGTCACCGACCAGCCCGACGAACCCGACGACGAACCCGCCGGCGCGCCAGCCGAGCCAGAGGGGGAGGCGCCCTTTTCACCGGTTGCACCGGAGGCGACTCCCGAGGATCCGGCGGCGCTCAGGGCAGACCCTGATGGTCCGGCGGGCACCGATGAGGCAGTCTCGAACGAGTACGACGAGCAGGACGACACGAGCGCGACCGAGCACGAGGACACCGCATGAGCGCACCGACGACGAACATCCCCGTCGCCATCCCGGCGGGTGCGTCGTCCGGCGCGCCCGCGGGCCAGCATCCGCGCACCATCGCCGGCAGCCTCTCCGGCGGCCTCCCCGGCGCCCGGGGCCTCGCGAGCCGGCTGCTCCACGGCACCCCCGGCCGGATGCGCCTCTTCGGCCTCCTCGGCGTCCTCGCTGCGCTCCTGCTCGGCGCGATCAGCGTCAACGCGCTGCTCGCGTCGCAGTCCGCGGTCGAACGTGCTGCCAACAACAGCGCCCAGGTGGTCCACGCCCAGTCGATCCACGTCGACCTGCTGCGCGCGGACGCCGTCGCCACCAACGCCTTCCTCGTCGGCGGTCTCGAGTCGCCCGAGTCACGGGCCAAGTACGAAGGCGCCATGGGGCGCGTCGCCGCCGGCATCGCCGAGGCGGCCGCTGCCCAGCCCGCCGACGGCAACGCGCTCGGGGTGCTGTCCCAGCGCGTGCAGACCTATGCGGCCCTCGTCGAGCAGGCCCGATCCAACAACCGACTCGGTCTGCCCGTCGGCGCGCAGTACCTCACCCAGGCGAGCACCGGGCTCCGGGCCGACGCGATCCCCATCATCACGCAGGTGGTCGCGGCCAACGAGGAGCGGGCGACGATGGAGTTCGAGCGCAGCAACTCGAGCGTCCAGCTCCTCGTCGGGGTCGTCTCGCTCATCGGTCTCGTGGGCCTCGCCGTGTGGCTCGCCAGGCGCACGCACCGCTACCTCAACCCGTCGCTGACCGGCGCGATCGCGCTGCTGCTCGTGGCCCTCTTCGTCACCGCCACCGTCATCACGGGCATCAGCACGGCGACCCGTGACGTGTCCCGCGGCGACTACGAGCAGGCCGTCGCCCTCGCGAACGTCACGACGGCAGCCAACGACGCCCGCGCCAACGAGAGCCTGACCCTCATCAAGCGCGGGTCCGGCGCGGCCAACGAGGCCGCGTGGAAGACCAACCGCACCGCCGTCGACGCCGGCCTCGCGAAGACCGACCAGTCCGGCGAGCTGACGCGGTCGTGGCAGGCCTACGTCGACGCCCACGTCAAGGTGCGGACGCTCGACAACGGCGGCCACTGGGACGATGCGGTCAAGCTCTCGACGAGCACGGCCGACGGCGGGGCCGCCAACACCTTCGACACCTTCGACGTCGCCGTGACGCAGGCGCGAGACAGCGCCGGCAAGGCCACGGTCACGACGCTCGAGGGGCTCGGCGGCAGCGCACCGCTCGTCGCCGTCGTCGTCGCCCTCGTGGCGCTCGGCGCGTCGTGGCTCATCGTCCGCGGAGTCGGCCAGCGGATTGAGGAGTACCGATGAGCACCATCAGCTCGACGCTGCGGCGCCGCCTCTCCACCCTCGTCGCCGTGGCCGGACTGGGCGCCCTCGCCGGCTGCTCCGGTGTCACGTACGCGGAGACCCAGCTGCCGACGACCCCGGCACCGAAACCGTCGAGCAGCGCGCCTGCCGTGGCCGCACCGACGTGCACCAACGCGACGCAGTCCTACGACCCGCTGCCGAGCCTGCCGGCCCGCGCCGACATCAGCGACGGCACGATGCGCAAGATCCTCGACAAGGGCTTCATCACCGTCGGGGTCTCGGCCGACACGTACCTCTTCGGGGCCCGCAACGCCTTCACCGGCGGCATCGAGGGCTTCGACATCGACATGGCACGCGCCGTCGCCAAGGCGATCTTCGGCGACCCGAGCAAGGTGCAGCTGCGCGTCATCACGGCCGGTGACCGCATCCCGCTGCTCCAGGATCGCGAGATCGACATGGTCGCCCGCAACATGTCGATGACGTGCGGGCGGTGGAACGACATCGGCTTCTCGGCCGAGTACTACCGCTCCGGCCAGAAGGTCCTCGTCAGCAAGGCCCTGCCCGGCGCCAAGGACCTCAGCCTCGCCGACCTCAAGGGCAAGCGGGTGTGTGCCCCGAACGGCACCACCTCGTTGACCAAGCTCCAGCAGGTGCCGGGACCGGTCGTCGTGACGGCCGGCACGCACACCGGCTGCCTCGTGCTGCTCCAACAGGGCAAGGCCGACGCCATCACGGGTGACGACACGGTGCTCGCCGGCCTCGCGGCCCAGGACCCGAACACCGTCATCACGAGTGCCAAGGCCATCACCGTCGAGCCCTACGGCCTGGGCCTCAACAAGGCCGACGTCTACCTGGCCCGCTACATCAACCGTGTCGTCGCCGACCTCGAGGCCGACGGCGAGTGGAAGACGATCTACAACCGCTGGCTCGCAGCGCCGCTCGGGCCCGCGCCCGCACCCCCGACCCCGGTCTACGGACGATGAGCGCAGTGCCGCAGAGCCACCCCGACCCGGGCACCGTCGCACCGACGGCGCCCGGGCGTCTCGGCGTGCCCGTCCAGGCCGGTGAGGCCCAGACCTACCTCAACGCGTTGCGCGAGTGGGTCGCCCAGCGCCGCGCCGACCTCGGCGAGGTCGACCGCGCGGTCCTCAAGCTGTCTCAGGCCGAGCAGGTCGCGATCACCACCGACCTCACCGTGGCGCTGACCTTCTGGAAGGCCGTCAGCGACCGACTCACCCTGCTCGAGACGACCTTCGACGGAGGCCGCGTCGGTCCCGTCGAGGCCGAGCGGCTCTCGACCCTCATCCACGGACGGCTCGACTCCAACACGACCGAGCACCTCGCGCTGCCGTCGAGTGGCTCGCTCGCGGTGAGCCTTCCGGAGGCGTGTCGGCTGCTCGACTCGCTGACCCGCACCCTCCAGGCGCGAGCCTCCCTCGCCCCCGGGGCGGCCGAGGCGACGCAGCGGATCACCATGGTGCGGGCCGGGATCGAGCGCACCCGCGACCAGATCCCGCTGGTCCCGGCCGGCACGCAGCGTGACGATGCCACCGAGAAGCTCGCGCGGCTCGACCGCCGGATGGACGACCTCGTGGAGCGCGCCCGTCGTGGCGCCGACGTCGGCGGCATCATCGGCCCCCTCGAGATCGACGTGGCCGTGATCGAGCGCGACCTCATCGTCGCGGCGGCCGAGCGCGCCTCCGCTGCCCGCAGCCGGGTGCGCACCCAGCAGCAGGTCGAGGAGCTCGACGCGCGCGCCGCCGCCATCCGCGCCCTCGAACGCGCCTGCCTCGAGGCGATCACGCCGGCACCGCATCTCGCGATCCCCAACGTCCGCGCGCTGGGACCGGTGCCGCAGGCGGCAGCCGAGCTCACGGCATACCGCGACAAGCTCGAGCGCGTCTCCCGGGCGCTCGACCTGGCCCACGAGACGTACGCCGCAGGGCTGGCCGAGCGCGACGAGGTCGTCGGGCTCGTGGGTGCCGTCGGCGCCATGGCCACCGCGGCGACGCTGGCTCCCGAGGCGGGAGCCGACGTGGCCGAGCTGCGGCGCCGCCTCGACGAGACGCTCGCCGCCCGCCCGCTGCCGATCTCCCGTGCCCGGGCCCTCGCCGCGGCCTTCTCGGCCTACGTCGACGCAGCCACCCGCCCGCAGCCCCGTGCCGGTCGCGCCGCCCCCCGTCCGTCCGCACCCCGACCCCAGAGGCCCCGACCATGAACTGCACGCAGCCGGGCTGCACCGGAACGATCGTCGACGGCTACTGCGACGTGTGCGGCATGGCCGCCGGCTCCACCCCCGCCGCCGTCAGAGCACCTGCACCGGCTGCGGCCGCCGCCGGTCCGTCCATCCCCGAGGGTGGCGCCTGCCAGCAGCCCGGATGCGCGGGAACGATCGACGCGGGCTACTGCAACGTCTGCGGCACCCCGGCCGACCAGCTCGGTGTCGCCGGGTATGCCGCCCCCTCCGCGCCGTCCGCCGCTGCCGCCACGGCCGGCGCCACCGCGGCGACAGGGGCCACCGGTGGTGTCGGCCCCGAGATCTCCACGCGCTCGGCTGCCTCGAGCAACCTCGCATCGGCAGCGTTGGGCTCCAAGCGTGCCCGCGAGGCCGGGTCCATCGCCACGCGTCGCACGGGGGGCTCGCAGCGCCTGCGCTCGGCCCGTCTCGGTGGCGGCATCACCTCGGTGCGCCCGGCACCCGAGATCGACGCCGAGAAGGCCCTGCTCACCAACCCGTCCGTGCCCGAGAACAAGCGCTTCTGCCCGAAGTGCGGCGAGCCCGTCGGCCGCGGCCGCGACGGCAAGCCGGGCCGGACGACCGGCTTCTGCGCCAACTGCCGCCACCCGTTCTCCTTCGACCCCAAGCTCAAGGCCGGCGACCTCGTCGCGGGCCAGTACGAGGTCGCCGGCTGCCTCGCCCACGGCGGCCTCGGCTGGATCTACCTCGCGCGCGACAAGAACGTCTCGGACCGGTGGGTCGTGCTCAAGGGCCTGCTCAACTCGGCCGACCCCGATGCCCTCGCGGCGGCGATCGCCGAGCAGCGCTTCCTCGCGCAGGTGTCGCACCCGAGCATCGTCGAGATCTACAACTTCGTGACGCACGACGACGCCGGCTACATCGTCATGGAGTACGTCGGCGGCACCTCGCTCAAGTCGATCCTCAAGCAGCGCCTCCAGGCCGCCGGAAGGTACGACCCGCTGCCCGTCGACCAGGCCCTCGCCTACATCCTCGAGATCCTGCCGTCGTTCCAGTACCTCCACGACCTCGGGCTCGTCTACTGCGACTTCAAGCCCGACAACATCATCCAGGTCGGCGACGAGGTCAAGCTCATCGACCTCGGTGGCGTGCGCCGCGCCGACGACGACGACTCGGCGATCTTCGGCACCGTCGGCTACCAGGCCCCCGAGGTGGCCGAGCTCGGCGTCTCCGCCGCCTCCGACATCTACACGATCGGGCGCACGCTCGTCGTGCTGACGATGGAGTTCCGTGGCTACCAGACGACCTTCCTCAACACCCTTCCGGCCCAGGACACCGTGCCGGTCTTCCAGCGCTACGACTCGTTCTACCGGCTCGTCGCCAAGGCGTGCGCGCCCAACCGTGACGACCGCTTCGTCTCGGCCGACGAGCTGCGCTCCCAGATGGTCGGGGTGCTCCGTGAGGTCGTCGCCCTCGACCGGGGGTCCGGCGCTGCGGCGACCACCGTCAGCTCGCTGCTCTTCGACGTGCCGACGCCGGGCGTCGAGCCCGACGACTGGCGCAACCTCCCGGCCATGCGCCGCGACCCGCACGACCCGCAGACCGGATGGCTCACCACGGTCTCCGGCTCACCGGAGGAGCGCCTCGCGACGCTCAAGCGGGCCGCCGTGCGCACGACGGAGGTGCTCCTCGAGCAGGCCCGTACCGCGCTCGACGCCAACCGGCCCGACGTCGCCGAGTCGACGGCCGGCGAGCTGCTGAGCGCCGACCCGTGGGAGTGGCGAGCGGTGTGGATCCAGGGCCTGGCCGCGCTCGAGCGGGGCGACTCACGAGCCGCGCAGGCCGCGTTCAACGCCGTCTACGGCCAGGTGCCGGGGGAGCTCGCGCCCAAGCTCGCGCTCGCGCAGGCCTCGGAGCAGGCCGGTGACGGCGCCGTCGCCGAGAACCTCTACGTCGCGTGCGCACGCACCGACGCCACGTACGTCCCCATGTCGGCCTTCGGCCTCGCCCGTATCCGGGCCGCGCGGTCCGACGTCGAGGGGGCCGTGGCGGCATACCGGCTCGTCCCGGTCCAGTCGAGCGCCTACCGCACGGCACGCGCGGGCCTCGCGGAGCTGCTCACCAAGGCGAACCGGGGGCTGCCCGACCTCGCCGAGGCACTGCGCACGCTCGACGACACCTCGCTGTCGGCGCGGCGCCGGGCCGAGCTCACGACGCTGATCTACCGTGAAGCGCTCGTCACCGTGGAGAAGAGTGGCAACAAGGCCGATGTCCGCCTCGGCGAGCACAAGGGCACCCCCAACGGCCTGCGTCTCGGGCTCGAGGAGGCCCTGCGCGAGCTGGCCAAGCGCACCCCCGACCTGTCCGAGCGCGTCCCCCTCGTGGACGAGGCCAACGCCATCCGACCCTGGAGCCTCTGGTGACCGACATCCCGACCACGGGAGCAGCAGAGCCCGCTCCGCTGCCCGCTGCCTCGTCCGCGGCCTCGTCCGGGGCGACCGCCTCGCGGGACTGTCCCGCCTGCGGCACGGCCAACCAGGCCGACTCGACCTTCTGCGAGGCGTGCGGCGCCGACCTCGTCGTCGCGGCCCGCGCCTCGAACGGGGCCCAGCCGCCGGCCGACGTCTCGGACGGCACCGTGCTCGCCTCCGCGACACCGCAGACGGCGCCCGCCGGCGAGGAGTCCCCCCTCGACGTCGGCTGGACGGGGGCCGTCCCGTCGGCGGCCGTCGCCCCCGTGGCGGACGACCTCACGTGCCACGCCTGTGGCGAGGGGCACATCGTCGACGGCTACTGCGACCACTGCGGCACCCCGCCGCCCAACCCGCGCGACCACCTCGTCGAGTCCCCGACGGCCTGGGTCGGCGGCGTCTGCGACATCGGAAGGCGCCACGCCCGCAACGAGGACGCCATGTCGCTCAGCGCCAGCGAGCCGGCAGGGTCGCGCGCGGTCCTCGTCGTCTGCGACGGCGTCTCGATGGCCACCGACTCGCACATCGCCTCGCTCGCGGCAGCGACGTCCGCCCGGGCGGTCCTCGACCAGCCCTTCCCCAAGGGCGTCGGCACCCCCGACGCCTGGGCGGCCGGCGCCGGGCGCGCGCTGACGAGCGCCGTCACCCGCGCCAACGAGGCCGTCGCGGCCTCGGTCGTCGAGGACGTGCCCAACCCGCCGTCGTGCACCTTCGCAGCCGCGGTCGTCGAGGACGACGTCATCGTCGCGGGCAACGTGGGCGACAGCCGCGTCTACTGGCTGCCCGACGACACGACGGAGCCCGCGCGCCAGCTCGGCCGCGACGACTCCTTCGCCCAGGAGCAGATGGCGGCGGGCGTCCCGAGGCTCGCGGCCGAGACCGGACCGCACGCGCACTCGATCACGCGCTGGCTCGGCAAGGACGCTCCCGACGACCTCACGCCGCACCTGACGACGCTGACGGCGACGCCCGGCTGGCTCATGGTCTGCTCAGACGGGCTGTGGAACTACTGCTCCGAGGCCGAGGCGCTGCGCACCCTGCTGACCGACGCCGCGGCCCGGCTCGACGACGCCACTCCCACGACGGTGGCCCAGGCCCTCGTCGACTTCGCCAACGAGCAGGGTGGACGCGACAACATCACGGTTGCCCTCGCCAGACTGGCTGGGCGAGGATCGAGCACGACGACGACCGAGGCGACCGCAGCGGCGGCGCCGGTGGAAGGGGACCCGACCGATGGCTGACTTCACGGCAGAGGTGTTCCAGAACGAGTTCCTGCCCGACGGGGGCACCGACGTGCACGCGATCGTCCGCGTGACCTCGACCGGCGCCTCGGCAGGTGCGTCGGCCGGCGCCTCGGCCGGGCTCGCCGACCCCGGCTCGGCGGCGGAGGTCATCCTCATCGACACCTCCGGCTCGATGGGCCGCCGCGGCGTCCAGGCCGCCGGCGAGGCCGCGAAGGCAGCCCTCGCCGAGATCGTCGACGGCACGCTCTTCTCGATCGTGTCCGGCAACGGCACGGCGCAGATCGTCTACCCCTACAGCCACCAGGGCGCGCTCGTGCCGATGTCGGCGCACACCCGCGGTGAGGCCAACCGGGCCATCGATGGCCTGCGTGCCAACGGCGGCACGGCGATGGGCACCTGGCTCACCCTCGCCCGGCAGATCTTCGAGACCGTGCCGCACGTGACCAAGCGCCACGCGATCCTGCTCACCGACGGCGTCAACGAGGGCGAGACGCCCCAGTCGCTGCAGGCCGCCGTCCGCAGCTGCGTGGGCGCCTTCCAGTGCGACTGCCGCGGCGTCGGCGACCAGTGGCGCGTCGACGAGGTGCGCGGCATCGCCTCGGCGCTGCTCGGCACCGTCGACCTCATCCCGGCGCCCGAGGAGATGGCCGCCGAGTTCGAGGCCATGATGCGTGCCTCGATGTCCCGGGGCGTCGCCAACTCGGAGCTGCGCGTCTGGGTGCCGCAGGGTGCCGAGCTGCTCTTCGTCAAGCAGGTGTCGCCGACGCTCGAGGACCTCACGTCGCGACGCACGGTCGTCAACCCCCTCACCGGCGCCTACCCGACCGGGGCGTGGTCCGACGAGAGCCGCGACTACCACGTGGCCGTCCGCCTCCCGGCTCGGACGCTCGGCCAGGAGCAGCTCGCGGCCCGCGTGCAGTTCTCGCTCGGCGGCGACCCTGTCGCCCAGGCCCTCGTCAAGGCCAAGTGGAGCAACGACGACTCGCTGACGACCCGCATCGACCCCGCGGTCGCCGCCTACACCGGGCAGGCCGAGCTCGCCACCGTCATCCAGGAGGGACTCGCGGCCAAGGCCGCCGGCCAGGACGACGTCGCGACCTCGAAGCTCGGTCGGGCCGTCCAGCTCGCCGACCAGACCGGCAACGAGGAGATGACCTCGCGTCTGCGGAAGGTCGTCGAGATCGATGACGCCGACACCGGGACCGTCCGGCTCAAGAAGGGGGCCTCGAAGATCGACGAGATGTCGCTCGACACGGCGTCGACGAAGACGAGCAGGGTGCGCCGGTGAGCGCTGTCTGCCCCAACGGGCACACGTCCGAGGCCGAGGACTACTGCGACACCTGCGGCTCGCCCATCGACGCGAGCGCCCAGCCGGCGGCAGGCGGCGGTGTCGGGGCCGGTGCCACCGACCCGAGGGGCGAACCGTCCGAGGCGGCGAACGGCGCTGGCACGTCCGGCTCCTCGCTCGACCTCGACCCTCCGGCCCCGGCAGCCCCCGCGACCACGGCTCCCGCCGACCCGGCTGCACCGGTGGGTCTCGTGTGCCCCAACTGCCAGACGGAGAACCCCGACGGCGCGCTCTTCTGCGAGGCCTGCGGCTACGACTTCACGACCGGCGCGATGCCGCGCGATCCGTCGGCCGGTCCGGGCGACCTCGAGGACACCGAGCCCGACGGTGAGGCCGTCGACCCCGCGGCTGCCGGCTCTGCCGGCGTCGCCGCGGGTGCCGCGGGTGCCGCCGCCGGCGAGCAGGCGTCCACGTCCTTCGAGTGGCTGGCCGAGGTCTGGGTCGACCCGGACTGGTACCAGACGCAGGAGGCCGAGGACCCTTGTCCCTCGCCCGGCCTGCCGACGATCATGCCGCTGCGGCACCGGAGCGTCCTGCTCGGTCGCGTGTCCACGAGCAAGAACACCAACCCCGAGATCGACCTGTCGTCCGACCCGGGCGTCAGCCGTCGACACGCCCAGCTGACCACCGACGGCTCGCGCTGGTTCGTCGAGGACCTCGGCAGCTCCAACGGCACCTTCGTCGGTCCCGCGTCCGGACCGCTCCCCCAGCGCGCCATCGCGGTCGGCCCGAAGACCGAGCTCGGCGACGACGACCGACTCTACGTCGGCGCGTGGACCCGCGTCGTCGTGCGTCGTGCCACGCCCGACGAGGTCGAGGCCTACGCCTGACGCCTGCCCGCTACTTGAACGCCACATGAACTCTGACGACTTTTCGCCCGGGGGCGCCTAGGGTGGTGCGATGTGAGCGACCGGGCCCTCCACACCGCCGTCGACATCCCGCAGGTCATCGTCGTCACCGGCGTCATGGCTGCGGGCAAGTCGACCGTCTCCCAGCTCCTCGCGGAGCGCTTCACGCGCGCAGTGCACCTGCGCGGTGACGAGTTCCGCCGCGTCGTCGTGCGCGGCCGCGTCGACATGTCGCCGCACGGCGACCCCGAGGCCGAACGCCAGCTCGCGCTGCGCCACGCCATCGCGGCCCACTCCGCCGACGAGTACGCCGCGGCCGGCTTCACCGTCGTCGTCCAGGACCTCTTCGTCGGCACGACCCTGCAGCCCTTCCTCGACCGGCTGACGGCGCGACCGCTCAGCCTCGTCATGCTCGCGCCCGACGTCGGCACCGTGATGCAGCGCGAGTCCGAGCGCGTCAAGGTCGGCTACGGCGACCTCTGGTCGATCCGCGACTTCGACCACAAGGTGCGCACCGAGACGCCGCACATCGGCCTCTGGCTCGACAGCTCGCAGCAGACGCCGGACGAGACGGTCGAGGAGATCCTCGCCCGCCTGACCGAGGCGAGGATCGCCTAGGTGTCGGGCCTGACGATCGGGCAGGTCGCCGAGCGCACCGGTGCGGCCACCTCCGCGCTGCGCTACTGGGAGGACCTCGGGCTCATCGCCTCGGTGCGCACGACGGGCAACCAGCGGCGCTACGAGCGGGCCACGATCCGGCGGGTGTCGTTCATCCGGGCGGCCCAACGGGTCGGGCTGTCCCTCGAGGAGATCGGGGCAGCACTGTCCACCCTCCCGGACGCCCGCACCCCCACCGCGTCGGACTGGGCCCGCCTCTCGCGCGCCTGGCGCGGCCGGCTCGACGAGCAGATCCGCCGCATCGAGAAGCTACGCGACCAGCTCGACTCCTGCATCGGCTGCGGCTGCCTCAGCCTGCGCACGTGCGCGCTCAACAACCCGTCCGACGTGCTGGCCGACCACGGCCCCGGGGCCGTCCTCCTCGAGCCCTGACCCCGGCCGCGGGGTCCGAGGCTCAGCACGGGTCGAAGCGCGGCAGCGCGGCAGACGCGATTAGGGCGTTGTTACTGGCGGTCGGGAGGCTTCGGTCGTCGCCGGAGAGTCCGGCCGCGATCCAAGGAGGCCTCCATGCCCACTGCGCCGCGAGCCGGCGGAGCTCCGGCCGCACCGCCGTCACCCGAGACGGACCGACCGTCGGCCCTGCTGGCGCCCCCGCCCCCGGCCCTGGGCTGGCTGGTCGAGGCGCTCACCGGCGCGGGACTCACGGTCCACGAGACGGACGGCTGGCGCTCTCGCGCGCTGCCCGGCGACTTCGCACCGGTGGGCGTGCTGCTCCACCACACGGGGGCCGTGGCGTCCCCGGCCCCGGCCACCGCGGCGCACGAGAGGCCCCGCCGTCCAGTCGGGACGGCGGGGCCTGTCGTGCGCGCAGTTCGTGCTCGTCGTCCCGGTCGGCGCCCGGGCTCAGTCGCCCTTCGGCTCGGCGGGCACCGCCGAGTCGGGCGTCGGGACGCCGGGTCCGCCGGCCGGGCCGGGCGCACCGGCCCCGACAGTCGCCATCTCGGGCATGCCGTCCGCAGCGCCGGGTGCCCCCGCCGTCTCGTCAAGGTCGGCCGCGGCACCCGCGAACTGGGCGGCATACAACGTCGCGTAGGCGCCGCTGGTCGCGAGCAGCTCGGCGTGCGTGCCCTTCTCGACGATGCGCCCGTCCTCCATGACGAGGATGAGGTCGGCGTCACGGATCGTCGACAGACGGTGCGCGATGACGAAGCTCGTCCGGTCGGACCGCAGCGCCGCCATGGCGTGCTGGACGAGCAGCTCGGTGCGCGTGTCGACCGAGCTCGTGGCCTCGTCAAGGATGAGCAGCGCCGGGTCGGAGAGGAACGCGCGCGCGATCGTGACGAGCTGCTTCTCGCCGGCCGAGATGTTGGACGCCTCGTCGTCGAGCACGGTGTCGTAGCCGTCGGGCAGGGAGTGGACGAAGCGGTCGACGTAGGTCGCCTTGGCGGCCGCGATGACCTCCTCGTCGGTGGCACCGGGACGGCCGTACGCGATGTTGTCGCGGATCGTGCCGCCGAAGAGCCACGTGTCCTGCAGCACCATGCCGATCCGCGCGCGCAGGTCGTGGCGGGTCAGGTCGCGGATGTCGACGCCGTCCAGGGTGATTCGTCCGCCGTCGAGCTCGTAGAACCGCATGATGAGGTTGACGAGCGTCGTCTTGCCGGCGCCGGTCGGGCCGACGATGGCGACCGTCTGACCGGGTTGCACCGACAGGTCGAGGTCCTCGATGAGCGGCTTCTCGGACGTGTAGGAGAAGGCGACCGACTCGAAGGCGACGGCTCCGTGCGGGTCGTCGATGCGGGACGGTGTGGCGGCGTCGGGCTCCTGCTCGTCGGCGTCGAGCACCTCGAAGACGCGCTCGGCCGAGGCCACGCCGGACTGGAGCACGTTGGCCATCGACGCGACCTGCGTCAGCGGCTGCGTGAACTGCCGGGAGTACTGGATGAAGGCCTGGACGTCACCGAGACTCATCGTGCCCGACGCGACGCGGAGGCCACCCACGACGGCGATCGCGACGTAGTTGAGGTTCCCGACGAACATCATGACCGGCATGATGATGCCGCTGATGAACTGGGCGCCGAAGGATGCCTCGAAGAGCTCGTCGTTCTTCTGCTTGAAGTTCGCCTGGGTCTCCTTCTGGCGGCCGTAGACCTTGACGAGCCCGTGCCCGGTGAAGGTCTCCTCGACGATGCCGTTGAGCTCACCCGTGTTGCGCCACTGCTGGATGAAGAGCTTTTGCGAGCGCTTGGCGATGAGTGCCGTCACGACGATCGAGATCGGGATGGAGACGAGCGCGATGAGCGCGAGCTCCCAGGAGATCCAGAACATGATGCCCAGCACGGCGACGACCGTGAGCAGCGACGTGAGCAGCTGCGACATCGTCTGCTGCAGGGACTGGCCGACGTTGTCGATGTCGTTGGTGACGCGGCTCAGCAGCTCACCGCGGGGCTGGTTGTCGAAGTACGGGAGGGGCAGCCGGTTGAGCTTGGCCTCGACCTCCAGGCGCAGGTCGTACATCGTGCGCTGGAGGACGCCCTGGAGGATCCATCCCTGGATCCACATGAGCAGCGACGCGGCGACGAAGAGCGCGACGACGACCAGCAGCACGCGAGCGAGGGCATCGAAGTCGATGCCCACACCCGGGGTGAAGTCGACGTTGCTCAGCAAGTCGGCATACGTCGTCTGTCCCTGCGCACGCAGGCTGTCGACGACCTGCTCCTTGGTGGTGCCGGGCGGCGCCTCGATGGTGCTGCCGATGGCACCGGCGAAGATGAGGTCGGTCGCGCGCCCGAGGATCTTCGGCCCGATCGAGCTGAGCGCGACGCTCGCGACGGCCAGCACGAGGACGACGACGACCTTGACGCGGTGCGGCCGCAGCCGACCGAGCAGGCGCTTGGCCGACGGGCCGAAGTTGAGCGACTTCTCGCCCGGCTGGCCCATCTGCATGTGGGGCGGGCCGCCCCGGCGTGCGGGTCCGCGGCGGACCTCTGCGGCCTTCTCCTCGGCCGTCTTGACTCCCTCGGCCATCAGGCCGCCTCCTCCGCGCTGCGCTGGGACTCGACGATCTCCTGATAGGTGACGCAGGAGTCGAGGAGCTGGTCGTGCGTGCCCTGGCCGACGACGCGGCCGTCCTCGAGCACGATGATGTGGTCGGCGTCGACGATGGTCGAGACGCGCTGGGCCACGATGACGACGGTGCTGCCCACCGTGGCGGGCCGCAGGGCCCGGCGCAGGCGTGCGTCGGTCGACAGGTCGAGGGCCGAGAACGAGTCGTCGAACAGGTAGATGTCGGGGCGCTTGACGATGGCCCGGGCGATGGCGAGACGCTGTCGCTGGCCACCCGAGACGTTGGTGCCGCCCTGCGCGATGGCGGAGTCGAGGCCGCCCATCGCCTCGACGAAGTCCTGGCCCTGCGCGATGCGCAGGGCGTCCCACAGCTCGTCGTCGGTGGCGTCAGGGTTGCCGTAGCGCAGGTTGGTCGCGACCGTGCCGCTGAAGAGGTAGGGCTTCTGCGGGACGAGCCCGATCTTGCTCCACAGGTCGTCGAGCTCGAGGTCGCGCACGTCCACGCCACCGACCCGCACCTTGCCCGCGGACGCGTCGAAGAGACGCGGGATCAGGCCGAGGAGCGTCGTCTTGCCGGCACCCGTCGAGCCGATGATGGCCGTCGTGCGACCCGGGTCGGCCCGGAAGCTGACGTCGTGCAGCACGGCCGCCTCGGCGCCCGGGTAGTGGAAGTCGACACCGGCGAGCTCGAGGCCCGCGGCGACGGGCGCCATCCTCAGGGGCTGCACGGACTCGACGACGGACGACTCGGTGTCGAGGACCTCCTGGATGCGGCCGGACGAGACCGCGGCACGCGGGATCATCGTGGCCATGAAGGTCGCCATCATGACGGCCATGAGGATCTGGACGAGGTAGGACAGGAAGGCCGTCAGCTCGCCGATCTGCATGTCACCGGACGCGATGCGGTGCCCGCCGAACCACATGACGGCCACGGTCGAGAGGTTGAAGATGACCATGACGATCGGGAAGACGAGCGCCATGAGGCGTCCGACCTGGAGGCCGGCGTTGGTCAGCAGGCCGTTGGCCTCGGCGAAGCGGGCCTCCTCGTGCTCCTCGCGGACGAAGGCGCGCACGACGCGGATGCCGGTGATCTGCTCGCGCATGACGCGGTTGACCCCGTCGAGCGAGGTCTGCATCCGCCCGAACCACGGCACCATCCGGGAGATGACGAGGCCGACGACGAGGCCGAGCAGGGGCACTGCGACGGCGACGAGCCAAGACAGCCCGACGTCTTCGCGCAGGGCCATGATGATGCCGCCGACCATCATGATCGGCGTCGTGACGAGCAGGGCGAAGCCCATGAAGACGACCATCTGGACCTGGGTCACGTCGTTGGTGCTGCGCGAGATGAGCGTCGGGGCCCCGAAGCGCGTCACCTCCTGCGCCGAGAAGTCGACGACCGTGCCGAAGACGTTGCCGCGGATGTCGCGGCCCATCCCCATCGCGACGCGGGCCGCGAGGAAGGTGGCGGCGATCGACGCGGCGATCTGCACGAGGCTGACGGCGAGCATGATGCCGCCGTGGCTGATGATGAAGGCCGTGTCGCCCTTGGCGACGCCCTGGTCGATGATCTCGCCGTTGAGGCTCGGCAGGTAGAGCGAAGCCATGGTGCTGACGAGCTGGGCCAGGCAGATGAGCACGATCTGGCCCGAGTAGGGACGCAGGTGACTGCGGAGCAGTCGGATCAGCATGTCGGTGCCTTTCGGTGCGCGACGGGTGGTGTGGTGTCGCTCGGGAACGCTAGGGACTCACGCGGGGTGAGGGTCAACTGGTGTGTCACGGTCGCGACCCCTCGTCGGCGGCGAGCACCCGCGGGTCGCCGCCGAGCTGCGCGTGGAGCTCGGCGATCGACAGGCCGCTCTCCGTGGTGCTCGGCCGCCGCATCAGGCCGAAGAGGACGGTGTCGACGATCTCCTCGGGGGTCAGGACCTGTCCGTCGGCGATGCCGGGGTGGCTGCCCGAGAAGGTGAGCAGCCGGATCCGGTGGACCAGGTCGGCGGCCGGGACGACGAGCAGGTCATCGTCGTGGACCAGGTGGTGGATGGTCTCGAGGAGGGGCTGGTGCGCGGCGACGTGCTCCTCCTCCTCGTCCGCGTGCCCGCGCAGGTGCCGCCCCGCGTCGTAGCAGGCCTGGTGCGGTCCGCGGTTGGGCGGCTGGCTCAGGCCCAGGGCACCCATGAGGCCGAAGACCTCGGTGAAGCGCAGCTGCATGATGCGGGTGAAGTCGACGAGCCGGTCCCGGAGCGATCCCTCGGGGTCGATGGCCGAGATGCGGCGCCGGACGGGGGCCGGACAGAACGCCGCCTGCACGGCCTCCTTCTCGAGGACCTCCTTGGTCGGGAAGACCCGGAAGATCGTGCCCTCGGCAACGCCGGCCTCCTGGGCGATCTCGCTCGTCGTCGGCTTGCGCCCCTCACGGTGGGCGAGCCGGACGAAGACCTCGATGAGGGCGTCCCGGCGGTCGTCGGGGTTCATCGGGGCCGCCCGCTGACCGGGTCGCTGGCCCTCCACACGTGTCGACACGCTGTCCATCATGAATGAGTGAGCGCTCACTCACAAGTGGTTTGGCGAGACCAGCCCCCGGGTCGGCCCGCGCACGTCAGACGAGCAGCCCGTCTGCCACGAGGTCGCGCACCTGCGGGAGCACCTCCGCGCGCACGTCGGCGGCATCGAGCCCGAGCACCGTCGCGATGGCGTCGAGCGCCGCCCCCGCCGTCAGCTCGCCGTCGGCCACGCCGAGGTATGCCGCCAGCAGCGTCCCCGCGCGGACGACGCGTCCCAGCCCTCCGCCCTGCCGGACGAGGATGACACTCGGGTCCTCGGCACCCGGGACCCCGTGCCGCTCCTCGGTCACGTCGGGGGCGCACGACCACGCGACGTCGAGGACGTCCTCGTCGGAGTGCTCGGCGAGCCACGTCCGGGCCCGCAGCCCCGCATCGATCGCCGGTCCCATCGGGGCGGCGACGGGCCCGTGCGCCTCGTCGAGGGAGCGCCACGTGCCGCGGTCGGCGGCCGGCCGCTGGAGCGTGACGACCCCGAACCCGACGTGCTCGACACCGCGCGAGGCGAAGTCACGCAGCCACGCGGCATACATCAGCGAGTGTGCCTCGCTGCCGGGCTGGGCACCGCCGTCGCGGGCCCACAGCTCGGCGTACTCGGCGGGGTCCTGGGACTCGCGCTGGATGACCCAGGCGTCGAGGGCGATCCCGTCCCGGGCCTGCTCGTCGAGCCAGTCACCCCAGACGTCGCGCCACGTGCGCCCGGCCGGGACCTCCCAGTTGCCGAGGAACTGGGCGACGCCTCCGGGCTCGAGCACCGAGCCGACCTGGCGCACGAGGGAGCGGACGAGGGTGTCACCCGCGCGACCACCGTCGCGGTACTCGTAGAGCGGCACACCCTCGTCGCGGGGTGTGATGACGAAGGGCGGGTTGCTGACGACGAGCGAGAACTCCTGGCCCTCAACGGGATCGAGCAGATCTCCGGAGAGCAGCTGGACGTCGGGGACCGCACCCACGCCTTCGGAGGCAGCGAGCGCGAGGTTGAAGCCGGCATACGCGAGCGCCCGCTCCGAGATGTCGGTGGCGACGATCGCGCCCACGTGGCCGGTCAGGTGCAGGGCCTGCACGCCGCAGCCGGTGCCGAGGTCGAGCGCGCGGTCGACCGGACGCCGGACGGTCCACGACGCGAGCGTCGTCGAGGCGCCGCCGATGCCGAGCACGTGGTCGGGACGCAGGGGCCCACCGACGACGAGCTCGGAGAGGTCGGAGGCGACCCACCAGTCGTGGGCGTCGTCGCCGTACGGGCGCAGGTCGCACGTCGCGACGACGTCGCGCTCGGGCGGCGCCCACCGGTCGGCGGCGAAGCCGGCGCGGCCGCCCTCGAGGCGCACGAGCCCGAGGCGTACCGCCCCCTCGACCCCGAGCGAGGACAGGGCGGCGCCGAGGGCCGACGCGCGCACGGGTCGACCGAGGGTGAAGAGGCGCACGAGGACGCCGCACGCATCGTCCACCGACGTGGCTGAGGACTCCGTCGCGAGGAGTGCCGGCAGCGGCTGCTCACGGTGCAGGGCCGCGGACGCCACCGCGCCGAGCCGGTCGGCGATGCCGTCGACGGTGAAACGAGCCGCCGAGAGGTCGGCGCGCAGCAGCGCGACGAGGGACCGATCGACGACGGGGGTGTCGTTCAGGACCCCTCGCCCGGCGCGCTCGCCCCGGCCACGCTCGCGGCGAGCGCCGCGTCGAGGGTGGGGTGGATCTCGAAGACCTTGTCGAGACCGGTGATGGAGAAGACCTTGAGGACGCGGTCGTCGGTGCCGACGAGGCGCATCGAACCGCCCCGCGTTCGGGTCAGCTTGAGCCGCCCGACGAGCACCCCGAGCCCCGTCGAGTCGAGGAAGGTCACGTCCGTGAGGTCGACGACGAGCTGCGTGCGCCCGCTCTGGATCTGTTCGTCGAGCTTCTCGCGCACGAGTGGCGCGGTGTAGACGTCGATCTCGCCGCCGAGGTGCACCACGGTCTGCTCGCCGTGGTCGGCTCGGGTGATCGAGAGATCCACCTGTGCCCCTTCCTTGTGCCCACACGTGCACAGCTTCTGGTCGCGGGTTGCGCGGGTCCGGTCCTGACGTCGTGCTGACCGTTCTCCATCCGTCACGTTCCCCCCGCGTGACCGACCGCGCAGTAACATGCCCCGCTCGTCGGTTACCGTACCCCGACGGCATACGGTTGCTCCACATGAACGGGGAGTCAGCGCCCGCGGGACCCGTGCCGGAGGACCTCCTGCGCACGCTCGTCGGCGACCATCCCGAGCGTCTCGTGCACGTGCACGAGGTGCCCGCTCGCCGTGCTGTGCTCGGGGAGTGGCCCGAATGGGTCGACCCGGCGCTCCTCGGCTCCCTCCTCGCCTCCGGCATCGAGGCACCCTGGTCGCACCAGGTCGAGGTGGCACAGGCCGCGCACGCCGGCCGGCACGTCGTCGTCAGCACGGGGACGGCCTCCGGGAAGAGCCTCGGCTACCACCTGCCGATGCTCAGCGACATCATCGCCGGGGCGGGCGCACCGAACGGGCGCGGTGCCACCGCGCTCTACCTCTCCCCCACCAAGGCGCTCGCCGCCGACCAGCTGAGCCGCATCGACCGGCTCGCGCTGCCCGCGGTGCGCCCCGCGACCTACGACGGCGACACCCCCACCGACGAGCGGCGCTGGATCCGCGACCACGCCAACCTCGTGCTCACCAACCCCGACCTGCTCCACCACTCCCTGCTGCCCGGGCACGAGCGGTGGAGCTCGTTCCTGCGGGCGCTGCGCTACGTCGTCGTCGACGAGTGCCACGTCTACAAGGGCGTTTTCGGGGCCCACATGGCAGCGGTGCTGCGACGGCTGCGGCGGGTCGCCGCGCGCTACCGCTCCGAGCCGACCTTCGTCTTCGCGTCCGCCACCGTGGCCGAGCCGGAGGAGCACGCCTCCCGACTCCTCGGTATGCCGGTGACCCCGGTGACGCGGGACGGCTCGCCCCGCGCGTCGATGACGTTCGCCCTCTGGGAGCCCCCGCTGCTCGTCGACGAGACCGGGCAGCCGTCGCGAGTCAGCACCATCACCGAGACGGGCGAGCTGCTCGCCGGGTGCGTGCGCGAGCACGTGCAGACGGTGGCGTTCGCGCGGTCGCGGGCCGGCGTCGAGGTCGTGGCGCGGATCGCCAAGGAGCGGGTGCCCGTCACGGACGAGCACCGGGTCGCCGCCTACCGCGGCGGCTACCTCCCGGAGGAGCGACGCGAGCTCGAGCGGTCCCTGCGCGCGAAGGAGCTGCTCGGCCTCGCGGCCACGAACGCCCTCGAGCTCGGCGTCGACGTGAGCGGCCTCGACGCCGTGCTGCTCGCGGGATGGCCGGGCACGCTGTCGTCGCTGTGGCAGCAGGCCGGGCGGGCCGGCCGCTCCGGAGAGCGGTCGCTGGCCGTGCTCGTCGCCGCCGACGACCCGCTCGACACGTTCGTCGTGCACCACCCGGAGGCGATCTTCGGCCGCGGCATCGAGGCCACCGTCGTCGACCCCGACAACCCGCACGTGCTCGGTCCCCACCTGGCCGCGGCGGCCGCTGAGCTGCCGGTGACCGAGGCCGACGTCGAGATCTTCGGGCCGCAGACGCGCGTGCTGCTCGACGCGCTCGTCGCCCGCGGCATCATCAAGAAGCGGCCGCGGGGCTGGTTCTGGGGGCGTGAGGACCGGCCGGCCGACCACCTGTCGCTGCGTGGGGCCGGCGAGCCCGTGCGGATCATCGAGACCCGCACCGGGCGCGTCGTCGGTACCGTCGACGACTCGAGCGCGCACTCGCAGGTGCACACCGGCGCCGTGCACCTGCACCAGGGCCAGACGTGGGTGATCACCGAGCTCGACCTCGACGACCATGCCGCCTTCGCGGTGCGCGGTGACCCCGGCTGGACGACCCAGGCGCAGTCGGTCAGCGACTTCCAGATCGTCCACGAGACCGAGCACGAGGAGTGGGGGCCACTCCGGTGCTCGTTCGGCCACGTGACAGTGCGCCACCAGGTCACCTCGTTCCTGCGCCGCCTGCCCGGCGGAGAGGTGCTCGGCGAGCACCCCCTCGACCTGCCGCCCCGGTCGCTCGCGACGAAGGCCGTGTGGTGGACGATGCCCGCCATGGACCTAGCGGCCGCCGGGGTGGCGGAGGACGGCATACCCGGGGCGGCGCACGCGGCCGAGCACGCCGCCATCGGGATGCTCCCGCTCTTCGCCACCGCCGACCGCTGGGACATCGGCGGGGTTTCCACCGCACTGCACCCGGACACGGGGCTGCCGACCATCCTCATCTACGACGGACACCCCGGCGGAGCCGGCTTCGCCGAGCGCGGCTACCGACGGATCCGCCCGTGGCTCAGCGCGACCCGCGACGCCATCGACTCGTGCGAGTGCCCGGAGGGCTGCCCGTCGTGCATCCAGTCGCCCAAGTGCGGCAACGGCAACGAGCCGCTCGACAAGCGCGGCGCCGTGGCCCTGCTCGACCTCGTCCTGCGTCACGCGGGCCCAGCGGCCGGGGGTGCGCGGTGAACCGGCCACCGGGCGGACCCGGACGTCCGGGGCGTCCGGGGCGTCCGGGCCCGTCTCGGCCGCCGCGGGCGTCCGGCCCGTCCGGCCCGTCCGGGTCGTCCGGGTCGTCCGACGCGCAGGGTCCTCCGGCGGACGCCGGCGCCGGACCGTGGGTCGGGATCACGGGGGGCGCCGCCGGCCGGCCTGCCCCCTCGGTCGTCGTGCGTGGGACGCTGCGCCGGGTCGAGGTCGAGATGCAGCCTCTCGTGCTGGACGCCGACGACGGGACGACGTGGGAGCTGCTGCTCCCGCCCGGGTGGGCGATCGACGCCGAGCCGGGCACCCGGGTGACGGTGAGCGGGGACGCCGCCACCGACTTCGCCACGGTGTCGATGGTGGGGCCGGTGCTGCGCGTGCGCTCCCTGTCTCGAGGCGACTGAGTCCGGCGTCCGTCGGACCGGACCGCGGGGCCGGACCACACTCTGAGACATAATCCCGAGTTATTTGACCAGTAACGCATCGCTATTCGAAACTCCCATGCAACGGATAGGAAAGCAGCCGCCCGTCGACTGCCGACCGACCCGGCCCGCCGCACCCCGCGGCGCGACCTCGATCCGGACCGCACCCCTCAGGAGCCCGACATGCGCCGCCCCTCGATCGCCCTCGCCGCCATCGCCGTCACCGCGACCCTCGGTCTGACCGCGTGTGCCGGTGGCGGGGCCAGCGACACCGCCGCGGGGCCTGGCACCGCCGCCGCCGACGGCGCCGCGACGAGCACCATCAACCTCTACGCGTATGCCGTCCCGAAGGTGGGCTTCGACGTCGTCATCCCGGCCTTCCAGAAGACGAAGGCCGGCCAGGGCGTGCAGTTCCAGCAGAGCTACGGCGCCTCGGGTGACCAGAGTCGCAAGGTCGCTGCCGGCGCCGAGGCGGACTTCGTCAACTTCTCGGTCGAGCCCGACATCACGCGCCTCGTGGATGCCGGGCTTGTGGACCCGAACTGGAATGCCAACGAGCACAAGGGAATTCCCTTCGGCTCCGTCGTGACGATCGTCGTGCGCAAGGGCAACCCCAAGGGCATCAAGGACTGGGACGACCTGCTCAAGCCCGGCCTCGAGGTCGTCACGCCCAACCCGTTCTCGTCCGGCTCGGCCAAGTGGAACCTCCTCGCCCCGTACGCCGCCAAGAGCAACGGCGGCGTCGACAAGGCTGCCGGCCTCGCGTACGTCTCGGCGCTCGTCAAGGACCACGTGAAGGTCCAGCCGAAGTCGGGTCGCGAGGCCACCGAGACGTTCCTGCAGGGCAGCGGCGACGTGCTCCTCAGCTACGAGAACGAGGCCCTCTTCATCGAGAAGAACGGCGACCCCGTCGAGCACGTGACCCCGCCCACGACGTTCAAGATCGAGAACCCCGCCGCCGTGCTCAAGGGCAGCAAGAACCTCGCCACGGCCACGGCGTTCAACGACTACCTCTACACGCCGGAGGCGCAGAAGCTCCTCGCCGAGGCCGGCTTCCGTCCCGTCGACCCGAGCGTCGCCCAGGAGTACGCCTCGAAGTTCCCCGCGCCGACGAAGCTCTGGACCATCGCCGACCTCGGTGGCTGGAAGACCGTCGACAGCACGCTCTTCAAGAAGGACGTCGGTGACATCGCCAAGATCTACGACCAGGCGACCCAGTGACGTCTGACACCGACCAGCAGCGCAGGGGCCCGCATCCGGAGACGGACGCGGCGCCCCTGCCGCCGCGTCCGGGCGCGACCGCGCCGGACGGCATACGTCCTCGGGGCGACGACGCGCCCCACGGTGCGGGTTCCGGTGGCGCGGCGCGACGCACACGCCACGGCAAGGGCCTGAGGGGGTTGCGCCGACCGCTCGGCATCGGCATCGTCACGCTGTGGCTCAGCGTCATCGTCCTGCTGCCGCTCGCGGCGCTGACCGTCGCGGCGTTCGACGAGGGCCTGGCCGGGTTCTGGGAGGCGGTCACCGCGCCCGCCGCGCTCGCGTCCCTCTGGGTGACCGTGCTCGTGTCGGCCGTCGTGGCGCTCATCAACGCCGTGCTCGGCACGCTCGTCGCGTGGGTGCTCGTGCGCGACGAGTTCCGCGGCAAGCGGTTCGTCAACGCCGTCATCGACCTGCCGTTCGCGCTGCCGACGATCGTCGCCAGCATCGTGCTGCTCTCCCTCTACGGGCCCAACAGCCCCATCGGTGTCGAGCTCAACGCGACGCGCTGGGGGCTCGTCGTCGCGCTGCTCTTCGTCACCTTGCCGTTCGTCATCCGCTCGGTGCAGCCCGTCCTCATCGAGGCCGACCGCGAGGTCGAGGAGGCTGCGGCCTCGCTCGGAGCCACGACCTGGACGACGTTCCGCCGCATCGTGCTGCCGACCCTCGCTCCAGCGATCCTCAGCGGCACCGGACTCGCCTTCGCCCGCGCGATCGGCGAGTACGGCTCGGTCGTGCTCATCGGCGGCAACATCCCCCGCGAGACCCAGGTGGCCTCGCAGTACATCCAGCAGCAGATCGAGATCGACCGACCGCTCAACGCGGCCGCGGTCTCGGTCGCGCTGCTCGCCATCGCCTTCGTCACGCTGCTGCTGCTGCGCGTCGTGTCGAGCCGCAGCCAGCGGCGCGAGGAGCGTGACGCATGAGGGTCTCCCGGGGCACCCGTCTGTCGCTGCGCGTCGTCGCGCTCGGCTACCTCTTCGTGCTGCTCGCCGTGCCGATCGGCGTCATCCTCTGGCGCACCTTCGAGCCGGGGCTCTCGGAGTTCATCGCCTCGATCTCGACACCGGCAGCGAAGTCGGCGCTCAACCTGTCGCTGCTCATCGTGGCGATCACCGTCCCGGTCAACGTCGTCTTCGGCGTCGCGACCGCCCTCACGCTCGTGCGCGGACGCTTCCGCGGACGAGGGCTGCTGCAGGCCGTGGTGGACCTGCCGTTCGCGGTGTCACCGATCGTCGTCGGCGTCTCGCTCATCATGCTGTGGGGCGCGGGCGGGTGGTTCGGTGCGCTCGACCGGGCCGGCTTCCAGGTCATCTTCGGCATCCCGGGCATGGTGCTCGCGACGATCTTCGTGACACTGCCGTTCGTCGTGCGCGAGGTGGAGCCGGTGCTCCACGAGATCGGCCAGGAGCAGGAGCAGGCCGCCTCGACGCTCGGGGCCAACGGGTGGCAGACGTTCTGGCGCATCACCCTCCCGGCGATCCGGTGGGGCCTGACCTACGGCGTCGTGCTGACGGTCGCGCGGGCCCTCGGCGAGTTCGGCGCGGTCATCATGGTGAGCTCCGGCTTCCCCGGGGTCTCGCAGACCCTGACGCTCCTCGTGCACTCCCGCTACATCGACGACCACAACACCTACGGCGCGTATGCCGCCGCCACCCTGCTCATGGGCATCGCGCTCGTCGTGCTGCTGCTCATGACCCTGCTCGACCGCAAGAGGAGCGACCGATGATCACCGTCACCAGCGCCCGCAAGGACTACGGCTCGTTCACCGCGCTCGACGACGTGAGCCTCGACATCCCGAGCGGCTCGCTCACCGCGCTGCTCGGACCGAGCGGCTCCGGCAAGTCGACCCTGCTGCGCGCGATCGCCGGCCTCGAGGAGCTCGACTCCGGCACCGTGACGATCGAGGGCCGCGACGTCACGGACGAGCCGCCGCAGCGGCGCGGGATCGGCTTCGTCTTCCAGCACTACGCCGCGTTCAAGCACATGACCGTCCGCGACAACGTCGCCTTCGGACTGACGATCCGCAAGCGCCCCAAGGCCGAGACGGCCAAGAAGGTCGACGAGCTGCTCGAGATCGTCGGGCTCGACGGCTTCCAGCACCGCTATCCGGCGCAGCTCTCCGGCGGTCAGCGCCAGCGGATGGCGCTCGCCCGGGCTCTCGCAGTGGACCCGCAGGTGCTGCTGCTCGACGAGCCCTTCGGCGCCCTCGACGCGAAGGTGCGCACCGACCTGCGCCAGTGGCTGCGCCGGCTGCACGACGAGGTGCACGTGACGACGGTGCTCGTGACGCACGACCAGGAGGAGGCGCTCGACGTCGCCGACCGGATCGCCGTGCTCAACAAGGGACGCATCGAGCAGGTCGGCGACCCCGTCACGCTCTACGAGCGCCCCGCCAACGACTTCGTCATGGGCTTCCTCGGCTCGGTCGCGCACCTCGGCGGGCAGCTCGTGCGACCGCACGACATCGCGCTCGAGCGCGACCGCGCGACGGCGCTCGTCCTCGACGCCAAGGTGCCCGACTCCCCCGGGGTCATCGACGCCGTCGTCGAGCGGGTCGTGCCCCTCGGCTTCGAGGTCAGGGTCGACCTGCGGGCCGACTCGGGCGAGCGGTTCGCCGCGCAGATCACCCGGCGCGACGCCGCCGAGCTGCAGCTGCGGGCGGGGGAGACGATCCACGCGCGCGCCGTCGGGCGCTCGAGCGTCGTCGACCACGACCCAGCCCTCGCCATCTGACGACCGACCGTCCAGCTCCGCTGGACCAACGTGGGACAGATCTCGCACGGGCGCGGACGACGGCATAACGTATGCCGTGAAGCCCCTCTCGTCGCCGAGCGACGCGGGCGGGCAGCTCGGGTCACCGAGTGAACTGAGGCGGCGAGGGGACGACACCTCGCCGCCTCAGTCACACCCGGTGCGTCGCCACCCGTCGAGTGGCCCCGTCGTCACACCCGCACCGTCGAGCGGCCCCGTCGTCACACCCCGATGCTTCGCGACCCATCGAGTGGTCACGTCCCCACTTCTTGTCGTCCCGCCGCGGTCCCGGACACCGGCGCCACCTCGCCGGTGGGCCCGATTGGCACGGAGGTCACCGCGGGTGCGGCAGACTGCATGGGTGGACATCTCGGCACGAGTCGACTACGCGGTCCGCGCGATGCTCATCCTCGCCGAGTCGGACGCGGAGGGCTCGGGCCCGATCAGCATCGACAGCCTCTCGACCCGGCAGGAGCTGCCGCGCAAGTTCCTCGAGGCGATCTTCGCCGACCTGCGCCGCGGCAACCTCGTCCTGAGCCGTCGCGGTGCCCGCGGCGGCTACGTGCTCGGGCGGCCGCGTGGGGAGATCAGCGTCGGCGACATCTTCCGCGCCGTCGACGGTCCGCTCGCCGAGGTGCGCGGACTGCGACCGCACGAGACGGAGTACCAAGGTGTCGCCACCCACCTGCCGAGCCTCTGGGTGGCCGTCCGTGCGAGCCTGCGCGAGGTGCTCGACGACACCTCCCTCGAGGACCTCCGCACCGGCGACCTGCCGGACCGGGTGCGTCAGCTGCTCACCGCCCCCGACGCCTGGCAGAACCGCTGACGTCCGACCGTCAGCGCTCTGCCGTCACTGTTCGGCAGTCAGTGCTCCGCCGTCATCGTGCCGGACGTCAGCCCCCAGCCGTCAGCGTTGGGGGCCTGCACGTGCGCGGGCCGTGGCAGGCGCGGGCCACAGTCGCGCCCGGACAGTGACGCGCAGCTCGACGTCTGCCCCCATCGACGAACACGACTGTGTCGCTGCACCGTTAGCGCGAACCACCTGGTGCGCCACCGCACACGCCTGAGCCGCGTCCGCACCGTCCTGGATCGCCGATGCGGCGGCCAGGGAGCCGAGGTCGGCGGCCACCCGAGCCCGGTGGCTGGCGACCACCACGGACGCCACCACGAGACCGCCCATGGTGAGGACCAGCACCACGGCCACGACCGACAGCGCGAGGACGCTCGCCGCGCCACGCTCGCCCTGGGGACGTGTCGGCCCGACCCGCCCGATCGGCACGGTCGTCATGACGGCGACTCGACGGGTGTCACGGCTGAGGCGCTGAGCTCCCAGCCGGGCAGCAGCCCCCAGCCGCCGGTGCGGGCCGAGACGACGACCCGGACTCCCCCACCGACGCCGGAGACCTGCACGCGAGCGCCCGTGGGCGCCGTCTCGACGGCGAGGTCACGGACCCGCGCCGGGTCGTCGCCACGGGCCGCCGCTCGTGCGGCGACCCGGGCAGCGTCGACGCACCGGATCTGGTCGACGGCTGCGTTGACCGCGACGAGACAGATGCCGAGCAGGAGCACGACCGACGGGATGGCGACGGCGAGCTCCGCCGTCACCATCCCGCGCTCCCGACCCGGTGCGGGTCGAGGGCGACGCGACCTCACCCCGCGATCCCCAGGGCGCTCTGGACGATGCCGGCCAGGGCTCCGCGCACCGCGTCGGACTTGACGACTCCGAGCAGCACGAGCGCGAAGGTGCAGGCCGCCATGATGCCGACGGCGTACTCCGCCGTCGTCATCCCGCGGTCGCGGCGTCCGGAGGTCATCCGGCGACGCGTGAGCCGTCGAATCAGCTGATGGGTCATGGGTTCTCCTCTCCTCGCCCGGGCAAGGTGCCCGGGACGCTGTGTCCCCTGGTGGAGGGATGCTCGGGTGCCACGTCAGGCAGCGAGCAGGTCACCCGCGAGGGCGATGACGAGCGGCGCCACCGTGGTCAGGCAGAACGCCGGGAGCAGCACGAGACCGAGCGGGGCGACGAGGCGGACGCCGACCTTGGCCGCCGAGACCTCGAGGCGTTCGAGCTCAGCGGAGTGCAGGTCGTCCGAGGCGGCGAGCAACATCGCTCCGGGCGGCACGCCCGCCTGGTGGGCGATGGCCACCGCGCGTGCAGCCGGCGACCACGTGGGGCCGACGGAGGCCCAGGCATCGGCCTCGGTCGCTCCCCACCTCAGGGCAGCCGCGACCTGCCGCAGGTCCGTGGACGCGCGCCCGCTCAGCCCGGTGGCCACCGCCTCGAGCACGTCCCACGTGGGCAGGCCCGACCGGTACGCCAGGGCGAGCAGAGCGAGGGCAGAGGACACCTCGGCGTCGGTGGCCCGCCTCCCGTCGTCCTTCGTGCTGCCGGACGGGGCCGGCACTGCGCCACCGCGGTTCGCAGCTGGGGAGCGGTCCGTAGAGCCCATGCCGTAGGTCGAACCGGTCGGGTGGGTCGAAGCGGTCGGGCGGGTTGCCTTGGTCGAACCGGTCGGATCCGTCGAGCGGGTCGGGTCTGTCGGACTCGACCCGACGGCGATGCTCGGCGTCTCGTGGCCCGCGCCGACGACCGGGTGACCGCGACCGCCGAGCAGGACGAGGACCGCACCGGCAGCGAGGCCGGCTGCCATGACTCCGAGAAGACGCCCGCCGAGGACCACGTCGGCGAGGGCCACGGCTTCGGCGATCGCCTCGACGACGCCAGGATCGGCGGCAGGAGCAACGACGAGTGCGCTCATGGCCGCACCGCCCGACGGACCATTCGGGAGCACCAGACCCGCCCGACCCAGACGAGAAGAACCCCCGCCACGACGGACACCGTCGCGATCGGAGACCCGAGGTAGAGCGTCGCCGGGTCGATGCCGCAGGCCAGCCCGAAGAGCGGGCCCGTCAGCGGCAGGAGGGTCAGGACGGTGACCGTGGCCCGGGGCCCGGCCACGGCGACCGCGACCTTGCCCCGACGGGTGCGAGCGTCGAGGAGCCCACCCACCGCGCGGTCGACCGCGGAGGCGAGCGGGGCGCCGGTGGTCTCGGACAGGCGCCAGGCAGCCGCGACGAGTGCCAGCTCAGCGGATGCGCTGCGGGCCGCCCATTCGGCCCAGACCGGCGAGGTCGGCTCGGCGCGGTGGCTCGCGTCGAGAAGGCTGCCGACGAGCCGGTCGATGTCGGCGGCCGGCCGGTCATCGCCGCGTGCGGTGCCGCCGGACGACCACGGTCGGCGGGGAGCCGAGAGGGAGGCCGCGTGCCGGCTGCTGCGCGCGCGGGATCGTTGGTCCTGTCGAGCCTGGGCCTGTCGGGCCAGCTGGACCCGCTCGGCACCGAGCGTCGAGGTGGCCGCGAGCTCGATGGCGCGGCTCGGCGTCAGGCCCGCCCCGAGAGCCGGACCGATGCCGCGCAGCAGGTCGAGGACGTCGTCGACGAGCGCTCCCGGCCGTCGGCGAAGTCGCCAGCGCCGGTAGAGGTCGACCGGGTCCTGCTGCCACAGGCTTGCTCCACCATGGCCGGCTGCGAACCCGTCGGCTGCCGAGCCGAGTGCGGCGTGCCGCCCGGGCCCACCACCGGGCCCGCCGGCCAAGCCCCCGGAGAGCCCAGCGCCCGCCTCACCTCCTGGAGACTCACCTCCCCAGAGGTCGACCGCGGTCGCCCGAGCGGACACCCCGCTCGGCCACAGGAGCACGGCCAGACCGAGCAGGAGCGCGGCCAGCGCCCCGACGGCACCGGCGTTCACGACGCCTCCGCGGCCGAGGCCGGGATCGGTGGCGCGGCCGGGACCGTGGGCCGCGAGACCGGGTCCGGCGGCGGGGTCGAGGTCAGAGCCGGGGGCGTCCTCACGGTCGGGCGAACGGGCTCCGCCTCCAGCCCGAGCCGGCCGGAGAGCGCCGGCCACGCCGGACCGCACCGGGGCTCGTGACCGGGTCCGTCCCACTCGAGCGCGGGCACGATGCAGGGGTTGCCGTCGCGACGGAAGAGCGCCGCCACCGAGGCGACACGCCGCCCTCCGCGGTCGCGCATCACGTGCACGACGACGTCGATGGCAGCCGCCAGCTGGGCCCGGATCGCATCGGGCCCCAGGCCCGCCAGGGCACCGAGCGCCTCGAACCGGGCCACGACGTCGGCCGGGGCGTTGGCGTGGACCGTGCCGCACCCGCCCTCGTGGCCGGTGTTGAGCGCGGCCAGCAGCTCCCGCACCTCGGCCCCACGGACCTCGCCGACGACGATCCGGTCGGGGCGCATGCGCAGCGCCTGCCGCACGAGCGTCGTCAACGTGACCTCGCCGGCGCCTTCGACGTTGGCCGGTCGGGCCTCGAGCCGGACGAGGTGAGGGTGGTCGACCGTCAGCTCGCGCACGTCCTCGACGACGAGCAACCGCTCCACCGGGTCGCTGCAGCCGAGCAGTGCCGCCAGAAGGGTGGTCTTGCCGGCTCCCGTGCCGCCCGAGACGACGAACGCGAGCCGCCGAGCGACCACGGCGCGCAGCACGGGCTCCCACTCCGGGGGCATCATCGCGCGACCGCAGAGCTCGGTCAGGGACACCGGATCCGCGGGCGGCACCCGGATCGTGATGTGCGGGCCACCGTCGACGAGCGGCGGCAGCATCGCGTGGAGCCGAGCGCCGGACGGGAGCTGCCCGTCGACCCACGGACTGGCCTCGTCGAGGCGGCGCCCCGCGATGCCGGCCAGGCGGACGGCAAGACCTCGGGCGTCGTCGGCATCGAGCCGCTCGCCCACCCACTCCATGCCGTGCCCACGGTCGACCCAGATGCGTCCGTCGCCGTTGACGGCGATGTCGGTGACGCCCGGCTCGGCGAGCCAGGGGTCGAGCGGCCCGGCGCCGAGCACCCGCGAGGCCAGCGCCGACCGGGTCTCGGCGACACGGTGGGCTCCGAGCGCCCCACGCTCCTGGGTCGCCACCTCGGCCACCGCCGCGCCGTCGGGCCCGATGCCGTCGCGGACGCGCTGCCACACCGCTGGCGTGAGCGAGCCGCCGGGCCGTGGCTGGACGCTCACGCGGCGACCGCCTGGCCGGTGAGCCGCAGCAGCAGCTCGTCGGCGGCACGCACGACCTCGCCGCGTCCCCGAGCGCCCGGCGGCAGTCCTTCGGCCACCTCGGAGACGAGGCGCCGGTCGTCGCCGACCGTGGCCACGAGAGGCACGTCGAGGCCGTCCATGACGAGGTCCTCGAGGTCGGGCTCGATGCGGGCTCCGCGCAGGACGACCCACGGCTCGATCGGCAGCAGTGGCTGGGCCTCCCACGCCCGCCCGGCGTCACGCAGACGGCGGAGCAGGCCGCGCACGCCGGACACGACGGCGGCAGTGGCCGCGAGCTGCGGCACCTGGGTGCCGGACACGACGACGACCGCGTCGACGAGCAGCCCGACGCGGGCCAGCACGGACGGGTCTCGGGACAGGTCGAGAACCGTCAGGTCGTGCGCGTCGGCCAGGCCGGCCACGACGTCGGGCAGGCTCTGCGCCCACCCGTCGCCCGGGTCGTCGAGCGGACCCACCCAGCCGGAGCCGCCGCTCCCCGAGAGCACGGGCACCCCGCACGAGACCGGGAGCTCGTCGGCGAGCCCGAGCCCGTCCACGACGCCCGCCACGTCCGCCAGCTCCGGCCAGCGCCACCCCGGCTCCTGCTCGAGGCCGAAGACGACGTCGAGAGACCCTGAGACGCGGTCGAGGTCGACGGCCACGACCGAGCGCCCGGCCGCGGCGGCGCGCACGGCGACCGCAGCCGCGAGGGTCGAGGACCCGACCCCACCAGAGGCCGGCACGAAGGCGATGACGTTTCCCATGCGCCCACCGTCACGCACGGGACGGAGCCGGCCCAGCGGCATACGCAAGCCGGTGGATACCCGGCCCCGCGCCCGAGGGGATGTGGACAAGCCGACCCAGCCGCACGCACCCGGCCCGGAAAATAGTGGTGGCCTTCGTCCGGGGGAAGACGAAGGCCACCTCACGAGACTGGCACCGGGGGGGAGGGGCCAGATCGCGTCGGTGCTCGACCCATGAGGGGAGCACCACCAACAATGCTGGACGCTAGTCCTTCGGATTGCAAACCGAGAAGTCACGACACGCGGTGATTTCTCGCGATTTGTCACGACACGACAGAAACGTTCAACTCCGAAGGCGCCGACAGATCCTCCCACACAAGGCGGAGGCCCCCCGACCAACGGTCGGAGGGCCTCCAGAGAAGCTCCGGGCTACCAGGCGTGCATTCTCGATAGTGTCGCCCCGGTTGTGCGCCCGGGGGTGGACTGTTCCAAGGGAACTGCTCTCGCGTGGGTACTCGGCCTCTTCTCGAGACATCTGTTCTGCGTGGATCCGGATCTACGCCTCTCGGCGATGTGGTTCCTGAGTCCGTTCTACTCCACGCCGTCGGCGTGGCGACACCCCCCACGTCGCCGCCGCGGCAAGAAACTGTCCACCCCCGTGGACATCCCGCACGAATCGCCGCTCCCGGCCTGTCAGCCAGGGCTCAGATGACTCAGGTGAGTCGTCCCGCCCGCACCGCGTCGCTGATCCGCTCCCCCTCCGCGGCGCCCCGGACCATCGCCTCCCCCGCCTGGGCGAGCCAGAGGCCGACGCCTGCGGCGCCACCCTGGGCGTATGCGGTGAGCGCGCCGAGGTAGGCCGGCCCACCGTTCGCCACGTGGCCGGCTTCGGGGACGGCGACTCCGGTCGGATCGAGCCCGAGGGCCTGGACGAGCGCGCGCTCCATGGCCCGGGCCACGAGCCCGTTGCCGTGGACGAAGGGGCGGATCGCGGCGATCTCTGCGTGCACGAGGGCGGCGACCACGGACGCCGGGACGCGGTTGCTGCCGGCCGAGGCGACGATGACGTCGGAGAGCGAGGCGAGGCGTGCGGCGACGACGGTCGGTGGCGGTGCCGGCCCGAGGTCGACGAGCTCGGTGCATCCCTCGTCACCGATGCGCGGACGGCCGAGGGCGTCACCGCTCACGACCGGCGACGCGGCGGCGACGTGGAGCCGAGCCAGCGCCTGGAGGGGCGCGGCGCGCACGAGCGCGACGACGCGCTCGCTCTCTGCCGTGGCCGAGACGGCGCCCTTGAGGGTGCGCAGACCGGGGTCGAGGTCGTCGGGCCAGTCGCGCGCGCCGCTCATCAGCTCGCGCACGACGTCGACGGGGAAGTCGGCACCGTCGAGGGCCGCGCTCGCCTGCGCACCGCGCACCCGGGACTCTGCGGAGGCCTCGGGGATGCGCCGACGCAGGGCCTCGTGGAAGCGGAGCGCCGTGCAGGCCTCCCGGGCGGCGTCGGCACGGGCGCGCACATCGGGCAGGTCGGTCAGCGCGGCCAGCTGGTCGAGCAGCAGGGTCCGGGAGGGCTGGGCATCAGGCACCGCCCCAGCGTAGGAGCGGTCGACCTGGCATCCGGACGTTCGACAGCCCTCGGGGGCGTGAGTACCCTCACTGACATGAGTTCGACCGTCGCACCGACCCGCGCGTGGTGGCTGCCCAGCTGAGGCGGCCCGTCGAACCAACCCGAGATCCGGAGCCGCCCACGGGCGGCTCCTCGCATGTCCACGACGTGTGGCGAGGTCTCTCCCGTGGGCACCCACCACGACCAGGAGAGACCATGACCAGCATCACGAGCAACAGCGCGACCAGCAGCACGACCCGCTCCGCCACACCGCCTGCCCCCGGCGACGCCGACGAGAGGGCGACGTATGCCGTGGCCCTGGAGCGCAGCGCCGTCCTCGACGCGCTCATCGACGAGCACGCCGTCGGAGTCGACGGCACCGGCACCGAGGGCGCCGCACGTTTCCGGATGCTCACCGGCGACCGTCCCACCGGTCCGCTTCACATCGGCCACTACCTCGCCAGCCTGCGCAACCGGGTCAGGCTGCAGGACAAGGGCGTCGAGACGTTCGTCGTCATCGCCGACTACCAGGTCATCACCGACCGCGACTCGGTCGGCGAGATCGGTGCCAACGTCCAGGGGCTCGTGCTCGACTACCTCGCCGCCGGCCTCGACCCGGCTCGGACGACGATCTTCACGCACAGCGCGGTGCCGGCCCTCAACCAGCTCATGCTGCCGTTCCTGTCGCTCGTCACCGACGCGGAGCTGCGCCGCAACCCGACGGTCAAGGACGAGCTCGCCCTGTCCGACGGACGGCCACTGTCGGGCCTGCTGCTCACCTACCCGGTGCACCAGGCAGCCGACATCCTCTTCTGCCACAGCCGGATCGTGCCGGTCGGCCGGGACCAGCTGCCGCACCTCGAGCAGACACGAGCCATCGCGCGCCGTTTCAACCAGAGGTATGCCGCGGGGCACAGCGTCTTCGCCGAGCCCGAGGCCCTGCTCAGCGAGGTCCCACTGCTGCTCGGGACGGACGGCACGAAGATGAGCAAGAGCAAGGGCAACGTCATCAACCTGCGCGACAGCGCCGACGAGACGGCCGCCCGGGTCCGGGCCGCGCGGACCGACTCGGAGCGACGGATCACGTTCGACCCCAAGGGCCGTCCTGCCGTGGCGAACCTGCTGACGATCGCGGGACTGTTCCTCGACGAGGCACCGGACGCGGTGGCCGAGCGGGTCGGCGACGGCGGCGCCCAAGCCCTCAAGCGCGTCGTCACCGATGCGGTCAACGAGTCCCTCGCCGGGCACCGGGCGCGGCGGGCCGACCTCGCCCGCGACCCGGCATACGTCACCTCGGTGCTCCACGAGGGGAACGCGCGCGCCAACGAGGTGGCCGAGCGGACGCTGGCGACCGTGCGGGCGGTGATGGGGATGAGCTACTGAGACCCGCGAAACCACATCGCGTGCCCGGCGCCCGGGAGGGCGACGTGCCCAACGAGCAGGACGAGGCCAAGGATCGTGCGGACTACGAGGCGCTCTCACGGATCGACGGGGGCGCCTGAGCGCCACCCGTCGTGGCTCTACTGCGCCGGAGCCGACGCAGGCGGGCCCCCTTGCGGGAGCGCTGGATCCGCGCCTCGGCTGCGAGGTCTGCCTGGCGCATACCCTCCTCGTCGAGGCGCAGACCCTCCTCGGGGCCCGGCGCTGTGCCCCCGCGGGAGGCGGGGATCCACCAGCGGTCGGCGTCGTCCTTCGGCTGGTCGGGGTAGGCGTCCATCGCCTCGGCGAGCACGACCTGCAGGCGGTCCCGCAGCTGCTCGGAGACGGCGTACGGCTCGGCGTCGGGTGCGGGACTCAGCGGTTCGCCCACCACGATCGTGACCGCCGTGCCCCGGCGGAGGCTGAACCGACCACCCACGGTGAGGATCCGCTGGCTGCCCCAGACGGCCACCGGGATGAGCGGCACCTGGCACCACGTCGCGACCGCGGCCGCGCCGGGACGAAACGGCCGCAGCTCCCACGAGTGCGAGATGGTCGCCTCGGGGAAGAGACCGACGACCTCACCCGCCCGGGCCCTCGCGACGGCGTGGCGCAGCGCGACCTCACCGTGTGCTCGGTCGACGGCCACGTGCCCCATCGCCCGCATCGCGGCACCGACGAGCGGTGGGGTGAAGACGCCCTGCTTGGCGAGGAAGCGGACGAAGCGACCCCGCTGTCGTCCGACGAGACCGACGAACAGGAAGTCGAGGAAGCCCACGTGGTTGGCGGCGAGCACCGCGCCACCCTCGCGCGGCAGGTGCTCAGCGCCCCGTACGTCGATGCGCAGCCCGAGCGCGGCGAAGACCCCGAGGGCGGCACGGATGACGAGGCGATAGGTCCGGTCGGTCACACCACATCTTCGTCACGGCCACCCGCCCGAATGGCCCCGACACCCCCACCACTCGAGGGAGTTCGGGCGTGCGCTCAGGCGCTGCCGTGGGTCTCCTCGCGGATCGTGTCGGCGACGATCTGCTCCTCGCTCGGGGTCGAGCGCCGCAGGGTCGTCGTCGTCAGCGGGTGGTCGGCGGTCTGCCGCAAGCCGCGGACGCCGTCGTCGATGACGAACTCCGCGCGGGTGAACGCCTCCGCGCCGGGTGTCGTCACGACCGGCACGCACCGGAAGCGCGCCGTCAGCTCGGACGGGGTGATCGTCGTCGAGACGTAGCCGCGCAGGTTGGTCCAGAAGCGCAGGTTGGGGTTCCACGCGGCCCACGGGTGCTGGCCGGTCGGGCTGTCGTAGCCGTTGCCGCCCGACGTGATCGAGCTCGTGATGAGCTCCGAGCCGACGACCTCGCCGGGCTGGTCCCAGTCGAGGTAGAGGTCCGAGGCCCAGTGGGCGTGCACGTCGCCGGTCAGCACGACGGGGTTGCGCACTCCGGCATCGAGCCAGCCCTGGGTGACCCGCCGACGCGACGCGCGGTAGCCGTCCCACGCATCCATCGACACGGTCGTCCGCGCCGTCGCGTCGTTGTCGCGCTGCCCGAAGAAGACCTGCTGGCCGAGCAGGTCCCACCGCGCCTCCGACTGCCGGAAGCCGTCGAGCAGCCACTGCTCCTGCTCCATCCCGGGCAGCGAGCGCGTCGGGTCGTCCGCCGCGGGACAGTCCTTGTAGCCGTCGCCGCAGGCCTGGTCGGAGCGATACTGGCGCGTGTCGAGCATGTGGAAGTTCGCGAGCCGACCCCACCGGACGCGGCGGTAGAGGTCGAGGTTCGGGCCGTCCGGCACCGACGAGCGGCGCAGCGGCATGTTCTCGTAGTACGCGCGGTAGGCCGCGGCCCGGCGCTGGAGGAACGTCGGCGTCTCGGCGACCTTCTCGGGGACGTCCCCGGCGTAGTTGTTGTCGACCTCGTGGTCGTCCCAGACGGCGAGCCACGGCGCAGCGGCGTGCGCAGCCTGGAGGTCGGGGTCGCTCTTGTACTGCGCGTAGCGCTGCCGGTAGCCGGCGAGCGTCGTCGTCTCCGGGCCGGCATGGTTGCGGCCGACGCCGTTGCCGCCACCCTCGTACTGGTAGTCCCCGAGGTGCAGGATGACGTCCGGCCGCTCCTCCGCGAGGCGCCCATAGGCCGTGAAGTAGCCCGCGGGGAAGTTCGAGCACGAGACGAACGTCATGGCGAGCGCCGACGGGGTCTCCCACGGGTTCGGCGCGGTGACCGCCCGACCTGGTTCGGAGAGGTGCTTGCCCAGACGGAAGCGGTAGAAGTACTCCCGCCCCGGTCGGAGGCCGTGGACCTCGACGTGCACGGAGTGGGCCCAACCGGGCTGTGCCGCAATGGATCCCGCCTTGACGACATCGGCGAATCGGTCGTCCGACGCGACCTGCCAGTTCAGCTGGTAGGTGGCGGACGGCATGCCACCGAGTCCGTCGGCAGCGAGCGGGTCGAGGGCGAGGCGCGTCCAGAGGACGAAGCCGTCGGGCTCGGGGTCGCCGCTGGCGACGCCGAGGGTGAAGGGGTTGGCGGCCGGGACGACGGCCGCCGCGCTCGGACGGCTGTCGAGGACGACGCCGGCCCCGGCGAGGGCGACGGTCCCGGTGGCGAGGCCACCACGGAGAAGGGTTCGGCGAGAGGGCAGCTGGTGAGTCGTGTCCATGTCGTCCACATTTGTGACTCCGCGGCCGGCGCAGCCCACCACGCGGAGAACCTCAGGTGAAGCGTTGGGGCCGGATGGCGTATGCCGTCCGCCCGCCGCGGGTGCCCACGGGCCCGACCGCTCGTCCTCGGACTCGGACCGCTCGGCGGGCTACTCGTCGGTAGCGATGAGACCCGGCTCACTCCGCCCTTGAACCGCGAACTAGCCTGCGTTTGAGTTGTGCATCAACCACGTCGACCCCGCCGAGCACGCGGGCGGCGCGACCGCACCATCGTCGATGCGAAAGGGTGACACCAGTGAGCGAAGAGCCGCTCGACAACCTCGTCCATGAGGGACTGACCTTCCCACCGCCGCCCGAGTTCGCCGCGCAGGCGAACGGCACGGCCGACCTCTACGAGCAGGCGGCTGCCGACCACGAGGGTTTCTGGGCCGATCAGGCCCGCACCTACCTGACGTGGAGCACGCCGTTCACGCAGTCGCTCGACTGGAGCAACCCGCCCTTCGCGAAGTGGTTCGCCGACGGCGAGCTCAACGCGTGCGTCAACGCCGTCGACCGCCACGTCGAGGCGGGGCGGGGCGACAAGGTCGCGATCCACTTCGTCGGTGAGCCCGAGGGCGACACCCGCGACATCACGTACGCCGACCTCCACGCCGAGGTGCAGCGCGCGGCCAACGCCCTCGCCGACCTCGGCGTCGGCAAGGGCGACACCGTCGCGATCTACCTGCCGATGATCCCCGAGGCCGCGGTCGCGATGCTCGCCTGTGCCCGACTCGGCGCCCCGCACTCCGTCGTCTTCGGCGGCTTCTCGGCCGAGGCCCTGCACTCGCGCATCGACGACGCCAAGGCGAAGGTCGTCATCACGTCAGACGGCGGCTACCGCCGCGGGGCCCCGTCGGCCCTCAAGCCCGCGGTCGACGCGGCCCTCGACCACGACGACACGTCGGTCGAGCACGTGCTCGTCGTCAAGCGCACCGGCCAGGACACCGCGTGGAACGACCGCGACGTCTGGTGGCACGAGGCCCTCGAGAAGGCCGCGCCGACCCATGAGGCGCAGCCCTTCGAGGCCGAGCACCCGCTCTTCATCCTTTACACGTCGGGCACGACCGGGAAGCCGAAGGGCATCTTCCACACGACCGGCGGCTACCTGACGCAGGCGGCCTACACGAACGCCATCGTCCACGACGTCCACCGCGACACCGACGTCTACTGGTGCACGGCCGACATCGGCTGGGTCACCGGCCACTCCTACATCGTCTACGGGCCGCTCACCAACGGTGTGACGCAGGTGATGTACGAAGGCACCCCTGACACCCCGCACCAGGGGCGCTGGTGGGAGATCGTGCAGGACTACAAGGTCACGATCCTCTACACGGCTCCGACGGCCGTGCGCACCTTCATGAAGTGGGGCGCCGACATCCCGGCGAAGTTCGACATGAGCTCGTTGCGGCTGCTCGGGTCGGTCGGCGAGCCGATCAACCCCGAGGCGTGGCTCTGGTACCACAAGCACATCGGCGGGGGACGTGCCCCGATCGTCGACACGTGGTGGCAGACCGAGACCGGCGCCATCATGATCAGCCCGCTGCCCGGCGTCACGACCCTCGAGCCCGGCTCGGCGCAGAAGCCGATCCCCGGCATCAGCGCCGAGATCCTCGACGACGAGGGCAAGCCGTTCACGACGCCCGAGCAGGTCGGCTACCTCGTGCTGACGAAGCCGTGGCCGTCGATGCTGCGCGGCATCTGGGGCGACCCGGAGCGCTACAAGGAGACGTACTGGTCGCGGTTCGGCGAGAAGTACTACTTCGCCGGCGACGGCGCGAAGTACGACGCCGACGGCAACATCTGGCTGCTCGGCCGCGTCGACGACGTCATGAACGTCTCCGGCCACCGCCTCTCGACGGCTGAGATCGAGTCAGCCCTCGTGTCGCACCCGAAGGTCGCCGAGGCCGCGGTGGTCGGCGCCAACGACGAGACGACGGGCCAGGCCGTGTGCGCCTTCGTCATCCTGCGCCAGGAGTTCGTCGAGGAGGCCGACGAGGTGGGCGAGGGCAAGGACCTCGTCCAGGAGCTGCGCAACCACGTGGCCAAGGAGATCGGTCCGATCGCGAAGCCACGCTCGATCATGATCGTCGGCGAGCTGCCCAAGACCCGCTCCGGCAAGATCATGCGACGCCTCCTGCGTGACGTGGCCGAGGGTCGCGAGGTCGGCGACGTGACGACGCTCGCCGACAGCTCGGTGATGGACCTCATCAAGACCGGTATGTCGACGGGCTCCTCCGACTGACCCATCGATCACCGGCGCCCAACCCGATGCCGATGCCCCCCTCCCGCGCACCTGCGGGAGTGGGCGGCGTCGGCGTGAAGAGGCCCGAGAGGTCGTGTGCCTGTACCCTGCGGTGGCGTGACCCCCGGCTGTACCCGGCGCGCCACCCCAGGGCCTGGTCGTCCGCCGCTGCGCCGGTCCGAGCCCCCACCCCCACCCAGCACCTCGTCCATGGAGTCCCGTGCGCCCCACTCGCCGACAGCCCGTCCCCCGTGCATGCCGCGCACACGTCGACCTGCGGACGTGCTGATGAGCACCTCTGCACACGGAGGCCGGCCCGAGCTCGCCGACCCGGCGCGCCCAGACGGCGCCGTCCTCGTCGGAGGTTCGGGTCAGATCCTCGACGCGGTCGTCGAGGATGCACGCACCACCGTCCAGACGGACGCAACGCGGGTGCGTCCCCGACCGGACCTGGCCTGGATCTCATGGCTGCGGTTCGTGGCCATCGCCGCGGTGGTCACGATCCACACGGTGGGCTACAACGCGCTGGAGCCCGGGGCCCGGGGCACGCTGCGTGGCACCACAGCCATCTACCTCGACGTCCTGGGGGTCTTCGCGGTCCCGGTGTTCGTCATGCTGAGCGGCGCCCTGCTGCTCGACCCTGCCCGCTACCAGGGGCCGCGTGAGTTCCTCCGCAAGCGCGCCCTCCGGCTCCTGCCGGCCATCGTGTTCTGGCACGCGTGGTACTTCCTCGTGCGCAGACTCCTCCTCGACCAGGACCTGGGGCTGAGCGACGCCGCGGCCCAGGCACTGAGCGGCAAGCTCTACGGCGCCCTCTACTTCTTCTGGATCGTGCTCGGCCTGGCGGTGCTCACACCGTTCCTCATTCCCTTCGTGGCACAGGCGACGCGCCGCCAGATGCTGGTCGTGGGCACGCTCGGGTGCCTGATGACGGCCGTGAGCCAGGCGACGGCGCAGTGGCGCGACACCCCCGACGTGTTCGTCGAGACGGCCTGGACGTGGTGGGTCCCCTACCTCGGCTACTTCCTGCTCGGCTGGGCGCTGCGCGATGTCGTCCTGCGAGGCCGAGCGCTGGCCGGGTCCCTCGTCGTGGTTGTCGCGCTGGGAGCACTCATGCCGTGGCAGTGGCGCAACCCCGACGCGCCGGAGTGGCTCGAGACGATGAGCCCGGCCTGGTACTACAGCATCACGGCGATGGTCTACTCGGCGGCGCTGTTCCTCCTCTTCCAAGGAGTGATCCGGCGCGACGGACCGCTGCACCGCCTCGCCTCGCCCCGGATGAGCTCGCTGGCGCGAACCCTCGGTGACGCGACGATGGGAGTCTTCGCGCTCCACCTCACGATCCTGTTGTGGGTCTTCGAGTGGCCCGTCATCGGTGGCGAGCACACGGCGGGGAGCACGGTGGTCCTGCTCATGCGCATCGTGGCCGTGCTCGCGTTGACGTACGCCATCGTCCTGCTCCTGCGACGCGTGCCGGGAGTCAAGCGCCTGCTCTGACGCGGTTCCGCCTCCGCCCGAAGCCGGACCCCTGGACGCCCTGGGTCCGGACGTCCGGTCGCGGCGACCGTCACTTCCTGACGATGCGGATCTGCAGCGCCTCGATGCGCAGCGAGCGCCCGGTCGTGCCGGCCGTCGCGCCGTTGGACACCCAGCCCATCCAGCCGATGTTCTGCACGTGGACCCGATAGCTGATGGTGTAGCGCGTCGCGAGGTTCCCCGTGAGCTTCAGCTGGATCGCCTCCATGCGGAGCGACCGCCCCACCGTGCCGATGACGGCGCCGGGAGCCTGGTAGCCCATCCAGCCGATGTTCTGCACGTGGGCGTTGCCGACGACGGACCCGGTCGTCGTCGTGTTGGTGTCGGTGATCTTGATCGCCTCGGCGCGCAGGGACCGACCCGTCGTCCCGGTCATCTGACCGGTCGACACGGTGGGCTGCCAGCCGATGTTCTGTACGTGGGCGGAGTAGCGCAGGACCGGCACGTTCGCGCCGTAGGCGTGGGCGAGGTACGAGGCGCGCTGTGCGGCCCACGAGCGGAGCAGCGCCACCTCGGCGGCCCAGGTCGATTTGATCGGCGAGTGCCCGCCGTTGAAGGCGATCACCGAGGTCTGGCCGAGGATGTTGGGCCAGACGACGAAGTTGTGGCTGGCCGACTGCAGCAGCTGCGTCTGGTAACCGTCGATCGTGGAGGGCACGACGTTGACGAAGGGCTTCAGCGTCTCGTACGTCGCGTTGGCCTGCGCCGCGAACGCCTGGTTGCGGAAGAGCTGCGTCCACCAGTCGAAGGGGCCGTTGCCCTTGATCGTCAGGAGCTCGTTCTTGACGTAGTCCTCGGTGGGGTTGCCGCCGCGGTTGGTGGTGGCGTAGTTGCCGAGGGAGATGTCGTAGTCCCATACCGGTCCGGCGTGCAGCTTGTCGGTCGGGCCGTCCTTGTAGAAGAAGACGCTGGACGACGCGACGTCAGGGTTCTCGACGAACTCCGAGACGAAGTAGTACTTGACGAACGAGTCGACGTCGATGAGGGCGCTGATCTTGGTCCAGTCCGGTTTCGGTGCGTAGAGGAGTCCCTCGAGGGTGTTGATCGTGCTCTGGACCTCGTCCCACCCGGCTTGGGTGTCGGCATCGAGCACCACCCCCGGGTCGTTCTTGAACCCGACATAGGAGTCCTTGAGCGTGAAGATCGACCGGCTCCTGACCGTCGTGAAGTGGAACGGTTCGGCGGCGCCGAAGTGGCTGTCCATCTCGACGAGGACGCCCTGGGGGCTCGTCAGCGCGACGTGGCTGTCCGGCTTGGTCGGGTCGAACTTCGTCACGGTCACCTTGTCGGTCAGCAGGTAGCTGCCGAGATCCTCGCCGTTGACGACGAGGTCGACGAACCGCGACTCCGGGGTGGCGAACATGCCGAACTGGCGGGCGAGCTCGAGCGTCGCCTTGTTGCGCATGAGTGACGGGTCGGCCCGGTTGGCGATGAGGATCCACGTCTTGCCCGGCAGCATGCCCAGGATCGCGGTCTTCTTGTCGAACTTCAGCTGGTAGGACTTCTTGTCGAGCGTCCAGGTGAAGTTGCCGTGGCCCTTGATGGTCGGGCAGCCGACGCCGAGGGGCGCGACGTCCGTGGGCAGTGTCGTGCACGCGAGCGTCTGGGTGGTCGTGCCGTCGGCGACGTCGACCTGGCTCGCCACGGGAACGTCCTTGTTGGCATGGATGAAACCCAGGGAGTCCTTCGCGGGCAGGTCGGTCAGCGTCACGGAGACGGTCGGCAGGTCCGTGACCGTCGCGGGTGGCGTGGGCACGGCCGCGGTCGCGGCCACGGCGGGCCCCACCAGGGCCAGCGTCGCGAAGAGCGAGAGGCTCGCAACTCGAAGGTTTCTCATAAGCAAAGAATGCAGCTACTAAAGGTGTGTGAGATCAGTTTGGAAATTGTCGGATTTGATCTCGAGTGCAATTCATGACAATGCCTTCTTTTTCTCATTTGTTTATCGCCAAGTCTGAAATATCGTGCATTCACGACGTTCACATCGCCACACCCCGACCGACCGGACCACCGACCGGCACTGTGGCATGGGTCACAGCCGCAGCACCGGGCCGTCAGGAATGCCCGACGACCCGTGACAGTTGGTTGAACCGTGAAGCAACTTCGTATCGTCGTGTCCTCCACCCGCCCCGGCCGCATCGGCCCGAAGGTCGCCGAGTGGGTGGCCGCCCAGGCACCCGCGAGCGAGTGGGAGGTCGAGCTGCTCGACCTGTCGTCGCTGCCCTTCTTCGACGAGGAGGACATGCCGCGCAACGGCAACTACGCCAAGCCGCACACCAAGGACTGGGCCTCCAAGGTCTTCGAGTCCGACGCGATCGTCGTCGTGACGCCGCAGTACAACCGCAGCTTCCCGGCGCCGATCAAGAACGCCATCGACTACCTCTTCGCCGAGTGGGACGCCAAGCCCATCGCCCTCGTCGGCTACGGCTGGAGCGGCGCGAGTGACGCCACCGCCGACCTCACGAAGGTCCTCCAGCACGTCAAGGCCGACGTCGTCGGCTCGACCGGGCTCGTCTTCACCCAGGACGTCTCCCCCGCCGGTGAGATCGACGTCACCGACGAGCGTCGCGCCGAGCTCGGCGCGCTCGTCGACGCGCTGGCCGCCAAGGTCGACGAGCCCGTCGGCGCCACCGCCTGACCCCAGCACACGCACTCCCGACGGGGGCCGCCCACCACGGGCGACCCCCGTCGTCGCTCCCCGATGGCGTATGCCGTCACTCCGCCGGGCTCCCCCGCCGCCGGGGCGTCGGCCGGCGTATCAGACGTACCGCCACACGCTCCGTCTGACAGGTACGCCTTTCGGTCGATTCGCCTGAAGTGAGGCGGCCCCGGTGCTTGACTGGATGGGCGCCACGGATGGGAGGGCGGTTGTGATGGGCTCACAGCTGCGCGGGCCGGCAGAGGTCGCGCCATGACCCATGTCCTCGACGCGCTCCCGCTCGACTTCGCCGACCCGAAGGTGCAGCAGCTGGAGTCGGCCCTGATCCAGACCTTCCCGACGACGGGTGACCTGCGCATGGTGCTGCGCAAGTCCGGCATCTCAGAGGCCTACGTCAACCTCCTGCAACCGACGGCCGCCGCATGGCAGGAGGTGCTCGACGTCGCCCGCAAGCAGGACCGCCTCAGGGTCCTCGTCGCAGTGGTGATCCGCGAGCCGAACTCGGCCGCGATCCGCCCCACGCTCGAGGCGCTCCTCGCCGACACGCTGGCAGCGACACCGAGCGCCGAGGCGCCTCCTCCCGACGAGCCGATCGCCTGGAAGAACGACCCCACCCCCGACGGGCTCGAGCGCCAGATCGGGGCCCAGTCGACCCTGCTCGACGTGTCGTTCCTCCAGCGCGGCATCGAGATCAGCCCGTCGGTCGTCAAGCTCGTCGTGACGCTGAACGACGAGATGCGTTACAACGGAACGGGATTCCGCATCTCCGACGACCTGCTCCTCACCAACCACCACGTCCTCTTCGACGACCAGGGTCCGGCCACGACCGTCGAGGCGTGGTACGGCTACGAGCGGTCGTTCGCAGGGGCGACCCGGGAGCCACAGGTCATCGCCTGCGACCAGGGCACGATCGTGGGGCGCAAGGACCACGACTGGGCAGTCGTCAAGGTCGCGAGTCCCCTTCCGGCACAAGCACGCCCGATCGCGATCGCGGGGGCACCGACGCCGGCGGTGGCGGACCGGGTCTACATCATCCAGCATCCCGACGGGCGGGTGAAGCAGATCGGGATGGTGCACAACACCGTGGTCAAGGTCGACGACGACAGGATCGGCTACCTCACCGACACCGAGGGCGGCTCGTCGGGCTCGCCGGTCTTCGACGAGCAGTGGCGCCTCGTCGGGCTGCACCACCGGTGGGAGACAGACGTCGTGGGCGGCCGACGGCGCATCTACAACCAGGGCGTCCGCATCGAGCGCGTCGTCGAGGGCCTGGCGGCCGCGGGCGTCGTCCTGGAGGGGGTGGCCTGACCTTGGGCTACCTCGACCACCGGTTCGACCCCGGCACCCCGGCCGGCCAGTACGTCGTGGAGCGACTCGGGTCCCGCTACTTCGAGAAGCAGCCGATCCAGGAGCTGGCCCTGGCGGCCGGCGTCCAGCGCGACCAGATCTTCTGGGAGCAGAAGGCGTCGCAGCTGTGGATCGACGTGCTCGAGACGGCGTGGAAGCAGCAACGGTTGCGCCTGCTCTTCATCGCCATCTCCCAGGACGCCGGCGCCGACCGGATCTTCCAGGACCTCGCGGCGGAGCCGACCGATCACGAGGTCGTCGAGATCCCGCCCCAGTCGGCCCCGTCGCAGCCGGCGGTGGCCGGAGCCGCGGCCGCCGTCGCCGAGGCGGTCGGGGCGATGTTCACCGCCGCGGTCCTCTGGGACGACGTGCCGCTCATCGACCGCACCGACCTGCGCGGCCACGTGCAGCGGATGCTCGGACCCGGCGGTCGGCGGGCGCTGCTCGTCAGGGGCCCCAGCGGTGCCGGCAAGACCCACACCCGCCAGTTCATCCGCTACGTCTCCGAGAACGCCGTGCCACCGAACGGCACGAAGCCGAAGGTCAGCCCGGTCGACGCCGCGCGCCGAGCCGGCAGCCCGATCGACGTCCGCGAGCTGGCCGACACGGTCGCGCGCTTCGTGGTCGGTGAGCCCGCGCCGAACTTCGACCCGACCGCCCAGCCGCAGACCGTCGTGTGGCTCTTCAAGGACTGGCTCGTGGCGGAGGTGGCCGCCAAGGGCGACATCCAGGACTGCTGGCTCGTCTTCGACGGCTTCGACCGGACGACCGCCACGGCCGCGGCGCTCCAGCTCGTCATGGAGCTGGCGCAGTCGGCCGCGGTCCGTGACCTCGGGCCGGTGCGCGTCATCGTGCTCGGCTACGACGACCCCCTCTCGGAGCCGGATCAGGCCCTCGTCGAGCCCCTCCGCCACCCCGGCGACGACGACGTCAAGGCGTTCATCCGCGCGTACGCAACACGGGCGCAAGGCATCTCACCCGGAGCTGACGCGGTCGACGCCGTCTTCGACGAGCTGGTCAGCGACGGCGGTCCCGTCGCCCACCGCCGGCTGGTCGAGCTCGGTCCGAGCGCGTTCGCTCTCTGTCTCGACGTGTTCGGGGCGCTCCCGTGAGCGGGTCCCCGTCCGGGCGGACCCCCGTCGTCACGGCCGAGGACGTCCGGGCCCGGCTGGCCCAGCGGGCGTCGGCACGGTCGGCACCCTCAGCCCCGAGGCCCCAGCCCACCGCGTCGGAGGCCTCGGGGGCAGCCGCCGTGCCCTCGTCGACGAGGGACGTCGAGCCTGCCGCGACGGAACACACCAGTGACGCAGCCGCCCCGGACCCCGCTCGGCAGCGCCTGCGCGAGCGGGTCGCGTTGCTCGACTACTTCACCGTCGACGCCCTCGAAGGCCGTACGACGCGAGAGACCCCGCGACACCAGGAGATCGACGGCTTCATCGGCGCCGACTGCGAGCTCGTCACCACGAGGTCAGGAGGGGGCGCGTGGCGCCTGCGGCCTGAGGTGCGCGCCGACGTCCTCAGGTCACTCGGCCCCGGCAGGGCAGTCGCGCTGACGACCGGGCGGTGGGCCGTCGCCCCCGCACCCGACGACGTGACCCACCGGATGGCGGTCCGTCTGATCCAGGGGGACACGACGCTCCGCGCGCTCACGCCGGCAGAGCTGACCGGCATACTCAAGGCTGCCGTCTGGCTGGAGGGTCTCGGGCTCGACCTGCCGGCCGCCGCGGACGTGCAGTCGGCCCTCGACCTGGCCAACGTCCTCACCCCACTGCGGGCGGTGTCCACGCCGGACTTCGTCGGACGCGAGGAGGAGCTGGCCCAGCTCGAGGCCCACGTCATGGGTGGTCCCGGAGGCCTCCCCCTCGCCCTCCACGGCCCCGGCGGCGTCGGCAAGTCGACCCTCCTCGCGACGTTCGTGCTCGACCACATCGAGGGGACGGACGCGCGCCCGCCGATGCCCTTCGCATACCTCAGCTTCGAGCGGGCCGAGCTCGACCCGGAGTTCCCGATCGGGCTCATCGCCGAGGTGTGCCGTCAGCTCGCTCTCCAGTCGACTGACCTCGCGGGGCCGCTCGGCGAGCTGCGCCGGGAGATCGTCGCCGTCGTCGAGGCGGAGGCGGCGCTGCAGCGCGAGACGTCGAGCTCCCGGGGGCTCGGCACCAAGGACGCCGTGCGTCGGCACGTCGACGAGGACTCGTTCCTCATGGAGCTGAGCCAGCGGCTGCGGCGCGCCTGGGGCAGCAAGCCGGTGCTCGTCGTCCTCGACACGTTCGAGGTGGCGCAGCGGCGGCGCCGCTCGACCCTGGGCCGGCTCAACCGCACCCTGCAGAGCCTCCAGCGTCAGCTGCCGTCGCTGCGGGTCGTCGTCGCGGGTCGGGCCGAGGTGACCGAGCTGCAGGTCGAGAACCGCCCGCTCGAGGGGCTCGACGACACCCAGGCGAGGCAGTTCCTGCGCCGCGCGGTCGCCGACCTCGCCGTGACCGACGCGCTCGTGGACTCCGTCGTCGAGCAGGTCTGGGGCAACCCGCTGAGCCTGCGGCTCGCCGCCGACCTCATGCGCCGCGAGGGTCCCTCCGTGCTCGCCACGAAACGTGGTCGACGGCGGCTGCTCTTCGACCTCCGGGCGGAGCAGGTGCAGGGCGTGCTCTACCGCCGGATCCTCGACCACGTGGCCCGGCCGATCCGGCCGCTCGCCAACCCGGGGCTCGTCGTCCGGCAGATCACGCGTGAGGTCATCAGCGACGTCCTGGCGGTGCCGTGCGGTCTCGGCGAGCTCGCGCCGGAGCGGGCGGCCGAGCTCTTCGAGATGCTGCGCGGAGAGGTCTCGCTCGTCACCGAGTCGCGGCCCGGCGTCCTCGTGCACCGTGCCGACGTCCGCCAGGAGATGCTGCCGCTGCTCGACGCTGAGAGCCCGGAGCGGGTCGCCGAGATCCACCACCGCGCCGTCGCCTTCTACGGCGCCCGCTCCGGCACCGACGACCGCATCGAGGGGCTCTACCACCGGCTCATGCTCGGGCAGGCGTCGTCGACGCTCGATGCCCACTGGGACCGCGGCGCCGGGCCGTTCCTCGAGCCGGCGATGAGCGAGCTGCCGCCGTCGTCGCGGGTCTACCTCGCCGGCAAGCTGCGGCTCGAGGTCGACGCCGCCGACCTCGCCGAGGCCGACTACACCGCCTGGGCGCGGCAGGCCACGAAGCAGGCCAGGTCGCTGCTCGACTCCGGTCGCCCGGCCGCCGCGTGGGACCTCCTCGCCGCCGACGACCGCCGGCCGCGCCTCGTGGAGGTCAGCCGACTGCGCATCGAGGCGCTGGCCACCCTCGGTCGTCACGAGGAGGCGATGGCCGAGGTCGACGCGGCGGTGAGCGCTGCCGAGGAGCGTCCCCTGTCGCTCGACTACATCGAGCTGTGCATCGTCGGTGGCCGCGTCGCGGAGGACGCGGGCGACCTGGGGCGGGCGGCTCGGCTCTTCGTCGACGCCCGGGAGAGCGCCACCGACTTCGGGGCGCGGTCCGCGGCGCTGACGGCCGGCGTCGGCGTCCTGCGGATGGTCCGGCGCCAGGGCGGCCTCGGCTCGCAGTCGGCGACCCGCCGTCTGCGCGGTGAGCTCATCGCCGAGGCGGCCGGGCTCACCGAGCAGGACAAGGCGAGCCACCCCGGTCTCGTGCGCGAGCTCGCGGCAGAGCTCGGGGACGCCGTGCCGAGCCTGCTCGCCGACGCCTCCCTCCACGTCGGGGTCACCTCGGCCGGCGACGACGCCTCGGGCCACGACGCGAGCACCCTCGACGTCATCCAGGCCAACATCCGCCGGACGATCGAGAGCGACCCCACCATCGGGCCGACCGACCGAGACCTCGACGAGGACGACGAGGAGACCGCTCCCGACGTCGGTGACCTGTCGTCGGCGGTGCAGGGCCACGCCCTCGCCGAGGCCGTCAAGGCCCTGCCCGACGACCTCGACCTGCGCGAGTCGGTGAAGAAGTACTGGCAGGGCGAGGCCGACCGTCCGTCGTTCGACTACAACGCCGACAGCTGACCGCTGACGGGCGACCGCACCACGCGAGAGGGGACGTCATGCCCACGAAGCCGAAGGCCGATCCGCCGGACCCGAAGCCCGATCCCGCGCCGGGTCCCGCGCCGGGTCCCGCGCCGGGTCCGGCACAGCCCGGGCCGGCGAAGCCGGACCCTGCGCCGGCGCCCACGCCGCCGACCAGTGCCTCCGCGAGCGGTGCAAGCTGGCGCTGGCTCTTCTGGGCCGCCATCGCCATCGTCTTCGCCTACGTCGTGTTCGTCCTGCTCGCCTTCGTCCGCGCCGACGACAAGCTGCCCGAGACGGACTGGAGCCGGTCGGTCTACGTGCTGCTCGGTGTCGAGGCCCTCGCGTTCACGGCCGTCGGCTGGCTCTTCGGCCGCGAGGTGCACCGCGGTGAAGCGCAGGAGGCGCAGAAGCACGCCGACGAGGCGAAGCACGTCGCGACGCTCGAGAAGGACCGCGCCGACACCGCGAAGGACGCTGCAGCACAGGAACGTTCGCGGGCCGACGCAGCCCAGACGAAGGGCCGGATCCTCGCGAAGGCGGTCCACTCCCTCACGGAGCCGGCGGCGACCGGCAGCGGTCCCGGCGGCGGTCCCGGCGGCGGTCCCGGCGGCGGTCCCGGCGGCGGAGACGAGAGGTCGCCTGCCGGCGGTCGCACCCGCGGCATCGACAGCCCGGCCGCCGGCTCGACGCAGGCACTCCGCAACATCGCCGACGAGCTCTTCCCGTCGGACTGACGCCGGACCCGTGGCTGCGACGGCTATGCCGCCCTCCCGCCGTCGGGCGCGTGAGGCCGGCTTTCGCGTCCGTTTCGCCGACGAGCCGTCCGATCCGGTGATACAAAGCGGGCATACAGGGCATACGTGTCGTTCCTGAAACAGCCCGGGACGCGGCCGCCCCCCGCCCCCACCCGGAGGATGCATGTCGCACGACGACGCCAACGCGTCTCACAGCCCGAGCCGACGCACGGTCGTCAAGGGTGCCGCCTGGACGATGCCCGCGGTGCTCGTCGCCGCGCCGGCGCCGGTGGTGGCGGCGTCCGTGGCCCCGCTCACCTTCGGCGGCTCCGCCTGCAAGCTCCCGGGCGGCTCGTCGGACACGTACAAGGGATACGTCTTCGAGCTCGTCGCCACGAGCGCCGGCGGTTCCGACAACACGGTCACGGTCATCACCGGGGTGACCGTCGACGGCATCGCTGAGCCGCACTACTCCGTGTCGGTGAAGAGCGGCTCCTGCACGTGCTCCTCGTGCGGCAGCGCCCCGACGAACCACCAGTGGTGCACCCGGAGCGGCGCCGGCACGCAGCGGGTGCTGCTCTACACCGACGGAGCGGCGAGCGGCACGAGCTCCAACAGCGAGGTCTGCGTCACCTACACCCGCTACCGATGCGACTGCTCGCCGATGGTCGGCTCGCAGCCGGTCACGATCTGCAGCGGTCGGCGCTCGACGCCGCCGATCACGGACGGTGGCGGCGCCTGCCGGATCTCCGACGTCTTCCCCCTGCCCGCCTGACCCACACGCGGGGGCCGACGGCATCGCGTGTCGCACACCCCCTCCGAGGCACTACCGTCAGGGGGTGAGCGAGCGCAGCCTGGAGTCCGAAGCACCCGAGACCGATGCCCCTGAGGTAGAGCCGGGCGCGGTCGAGCCCGAACGCGTCTCGTTTGGCGACCTCGGTCTCGACGACAAGGTGCTCAAGGCGCTGCGCGACGTCGGCTACGAGTACCCGTCGCCGATCCAGGAGGCGACGATTCCGGCCTTGCTCGACGGGCGCCACGTCGTCGGCCTCGCCCAGACCGGCACGGGCAAGACGGCGGCCTTCGCTCTCCCCATCCTCAGCCGGCTCGACCTCAAGCAGAAGAGCCCGCAGGCACTGATCCTCGCGCCGACGCGTGAGCTCGCCCTGCAGGTCTGCGAGGCCTTCGAGCGGTATGCCGCCCACCTCAGGGGCGTGCACGTGCTGCCCGTCTACGGCGGGCAGGCCTACGGCGTCCAGCTGAGCGCGCTGCGCCGTGGCGTCCACATCGTCGTCGGCACCCCCGGCCGCATCATGGACCACCTCGAGAAGGGCACGCTCGACCTGAGCGAGCTGCGCTTCCTCGTGCTCGACGAGGCCGACGAGATGCTCAAGATGGGCTTCGCCGACGACGTCGAGACGATCCTCGCCGACACCCCGGACGACAAGCACGTCGCGCTCTTCTCGGCGACGATGCCCGCGCAGATCCGGCGCATCTCGAAGAAGTACCTCCAGGACCCCGTCGAGATCACCGTGAAGACGACGACGTCGACGGCGCCGAACATCACGCAGCGCTACCTCACGGTGAGCTACCCGCAGAAGGTCGACGCCCTGACCCGCATCCTCGAGGTCGAGAACTTCGAGGGGATGATCGTCTTCGTCCGCACCAAGAACGAGACCGAGACGCTCGCGGAGAAGCTCCGGGCGCGAGGCTTCTCGGCGATGGCGATCAACGGCGACATCGCCCAGAACCAGCGCGAGCGCACCGTCGACCAGCTGAAGTCCGGCAAGCTCGACATCCTCGTCGCCACCGACGTCGCGGCCCGCGGGCTCGACGTCGAGCGCATCAGCCACGTCGTCAACTACGACATCCCGACCGACACCGAGTCCTACGTGCACCGCATCGGGCGCACCGGCCGGGCCGGCCGCAGCGGGGACGCGATCTCGTTCGTCACGCCGCGCGAGCGCCACCTGCTCAAGGCCATCGAGAAGGCGACCCGGCAGTCGCTCACCCCGATGAACCTGCCCACGGTCGACGACATCAACGCGACGCGCCTCACCCGGTTCGACGACGCCATCACCGAGGCCCTCTCGACCGACAAGGTCGACTTCTTCCGCGACGTCATCGCCCACTACGTCAACGAGCACAACGTGCCCGAGGCGGACGTCGCTGCGGCCCTGGCCGTCGTGCTCCAGGGTGACGAGCCGATGCTGCTCGACCCGGAGCCGGTCCGTGCCGCACGGACCTTCGACGACCGCGGCCCGCGCGACCGTCGTGACGACCGCGGTGACCGCGGAGGTCGGCCAGGTCGCACCGACCGGAGCGACCGCGGAGACCGAGGCGACCGGGGACCGAGGCGCGGCACGTCCGGCCCGATGGCGACGTACCGGATCGCGGTCGGCCGACGACACAAGGTCGAGCCGCGCCAGATCGTCGGCGCCCTCGCCAACGAGGGTGGTCTGGGGCGCCAGGACTTCGGGCACATCGACATCCGCGCCGACCACTCGCTCGTCGAGCTGCCGGCGACCCTCCCGCCCGGCACGTGGGACAAGCTGCGCTCCACGCGCATCTCGGGTCAGCTCATCGAGCTGAGCGAGTCGCAGGAGCGCGGCAGCCGTCCGGCGCAGTCCAAGCCGTACCGCAAGGGCCCGCGCGACTGACTCGCCCCACGCGCCGCGTCGGCCCTCGGCCTCACGGTCCGGCCGCTGACAGCGGACCCCTCCATCGAAGGGGCTCCCGACGGCGCACGGTGCGCTCCCCCCTGTGCAGCACACCCTGCCGTTCCGTCAGCTCGTGCCAGACCCCCGGCTCCCTGAACGCCGACGGACCTCCACGAACTCGTCCAACCCCCACCCTCGTCGTGCCATTCTGAAGGCCGGAGCGGTTCACTGTCGAGTGTCGTTTCAGACACCTTGACGGCGACCGCGCTCGGCTCTTCGCAGGGCTTCGGCTGACGGCGGCGGCAGCCGTCGTTGGAGGAGGAGACGTGGTGCCCAGTCGACAGGTGGCGTCCGCCGGCGTGGCGCGAGACCTCGCTGTGGCTGCCGCGCGCGGCGAGCCCTTGCTCCCCTTGCTGCCCGCCGTCGTCGAGGTCCTGCGGGCCGACACGGGCGTGGGGCTCACCCGCCTCCGTCGGACCAGGCAGGGCATCGACGTGTCGGTGGATGTCGCCGGATCGGCCCCGATCACGCCTGCGATGGGTCGCCTCGCCGCCGAGGTCGCCGACCGGCACCCGGCGATCCCCGTGCTGTCGACCGCCGGCGCGGTCCGGGTCAGCGACCTCGTCGCGATCAGGGACTTCTGGCACACGGACGTCTACGAGCGGATGCACGGACACGTCGGCGGGCGATACCCGGTGGCGGTCATGCTCCACAGCTCGGCGACCGACGTCGTGTTCCTCGGCGCCCACCGCGGCACCGTCGACTTCAGCACGGAGGACCTCCACCTGCTCGAGGCGATCCAGCGCCCCCTCGCGGCAGCCCTGGCGTTCCGGGCCGCTCTCGACGACACCATCGCGGTGCTCAGCAACGACGGGACGGCGCTGACCTGCGGCTCCCTCAGCGACCTGGCGCCGATCGCCGCCCTCTGCGCCGCCTACCGCCCCACCCAGCGCGAGGCGGAGGTGCTGAGCCTCGCCGCCGCCGGGTGGACCAACCTGCGCATCGCCCGTCGTCTCGGCATCACCGAGCGCACGGTGCGCAAGCACCTCAGCTCCGTCTACGAGCAGTCGGGTCGCCGCGGCAGAGCCTCCGCCGCGGCATGGTGGGCGGCCCAGCAGGACCACGGCTGACCGATGGCGTATGCCGTCCGCTCCGCCCCGCGCGCCCCGGCCTTCTCGTAGGGTCGGCACATGGGGGACGACTGGACCGCACCACTGCCGGTGCGGCGCGTGCGACGGTCGACCGACGCCACGCTCACCGCCAACCAGTGGCCGGCGACCCTCGCCCCGGTCGCGCACGTTCTCGACGGAGGCCTCGACCTCGCACCCGCGACGATCGTCGTCGGTGAGAACGGCACCGGGAAGTCCACGTTCGTCGAGGCGGTCGCGGTGGCATACGGCCTCGCTCCCGAAGGCGGCTCGACGGGCGCCCTGCATGCCACGCGTCCGACGGAGTCGCCTCTGTCACAGTCGATCTCACTGGAGCGGGGTGCGGGCGCCTCGAGATGGGGCTACTTCCTGCGCGCCGAGACGATGCACGGCCTGTTCACCTACCTCGAGGACAACCCGTCGCGCCGTCCCGAGCCGCGTTTCCACGAGCTGAGCCACGGAGAGTCGTTCCTCGCGATGCTCAACTCGGACCGCTTCACCGGTGAGGGCTTCTTCGTCATGGACGAGCCCGAGGCCGGACTGTCCTTCCACGCACAGCTCGCCCTCGTCGGGGCCCTGATCCAGCTCGTGTCCCAGCCGGGTGTGCAGGTGCTCATCGCGACCCACTCGCCCGTCGTGGCGAGCCTGCCGGGTGCGCTGATCCTCGAGTTCGACGAGGACGGCATCCACGAGCGGGCCTGGGACGACCTCGACGTCGTGGACCACCACCGCCGCTTCCTCGAAGCACCCGAGCGCTACCTGCGGCACCTCCGCTACTGAGCGGACGTCAGCATGCCTCAGGCCTTGAGGAGTACATAGCCTCCGACTTCAGCCACGAGGCTCCACGAACCCGTGCCACGCATGACGGGAACGACCGCCGCGTCGGTGGGCATCAGGGCGTAGGTGCAGCCCACGCGAGACGTGTAGGCCTGCCAGCCGGGCTCGCCGGCCACGAAAGAGAGGTACTGCCGGATGCGCTCCACGCTGTAGAGCTCGACGCGCGTATCCATGGTGGGACGCAGTCCGGGATGACGAAGCATGAGCCACCCGCCGTCTGCCTGGTCGTTGCACACGACAGTGCCGGCAGGGAGCCGGTCGAGCGCGGCGTCCAGCCCGTTCGGTCCGATCCCGGGCGAGGCCGCAGCCACCGGGGCGAGGACGGCCGCCAGCACGAGGCTCAGGCCGCCCGAGAGCAGCACCGCGATCCGCTCACGGCGCGGGACGGCGGAGGCCTTCTGTCGGGTGAGTCGTTGGGGTGCCAGGGCGGCCAAGGGTGCCACCACGACCGCGGCAAGCCCGGTGGTTCGGGACCACGTGACTGCGAGCACCAGGGCCAGGACGGCAAGCAGCGCGACCGTCCACTCCCCACGGCCACGGACGACCTGGTCCACGACCACCACGGCTACGAGCAGCAACGCCGCGAGCAGCCCCGGGTCAGCCAGGCCCGGGGGCTGCCACTCGCTGATCAGCCCAGTCACGCCACTCACCTGGAAGGGTGAGACGAAGAGTCGAGGTCCCACAGGCGTCAGGGCAGCGACGGCCACCGAGAGCACGGGCACGAGGGCGAGCCGCGCCGCATCGCCGAGCGAGAGGCGTCGCTCGAGGAACATCCCGAGCACGACAACGCCACCGAGGACGGGGCCGATGAACCACATGCCGTGGCTGCACGCCCAGAGCCACGTGAGCGGCACGAGCCACCACCGGGCACGTCCGTCCTCGCGGGTCAGGAGCCACGTGCTCGTCGTGACCGCGGCCAGAGCGAACGTGACGAGCTGGGGTCGGGGCGAGAGGCTCCCGCTCAGGGCGACGAAGGTCACCGCCAGGACGACGGCCGAGACGAGGGCTGACGAACGACGCCGGCACGCTGCATACACAGCGACACCGACGAGCAGCGAACCCAGGCAGAGCAGCCACGCGACGCCAGCGAGGCCGTAGGCCGCGTGCGCCCCGTGCATGAGCACCTCGGGGAGCCATTGGTTGAGGATCCACACCTTCTCGGTCGCGGCACCGAAAGGGTCGTTGAGGACGAACTGCCCTGTCTGCGTGAGGTGCTCGCCCGCCACGACATGCCAGTACGCGTCTGGGTCCTTGAGCGGACCGAGCGGTTTGAGGGCGAACAGCGCAAGGACCAGGGCGGGCAGGAGCCAGCCGATCCGAGCCGCCGGTGAGCTCGGCCCGTGGTCTTGGGCCGCACCGGTCCTCGGGTCCGTGACGACGGCCACGGTGTCGATCAGCCGCCGCTGAAGGCCTGCATCATGCGGATGCCGCCCGGGCCGATGATGACGATGAAGAGCGCCGGCAGGATGCAGAACATCAGCGGGAAGAGGATCTTGATGGTGACCTTCTGGGCCTTCTCCTCTGCCTTCTGGCGACGAACGAGGCGCATGTTGACGGTCTGCTCGCGCAGGACCCCCGCGATGGGCAGACCGAGACGGTCAGCCTGGACCAGGGCAGTGATGAAGTTCTTCACCTCGGGCAGGGTGACGCGGTCGCCCATCGAGCTGAAGGCCTCGCCGCGCGACTTGCCGATCTGGATCTCGGAGAGGACGCGCGCGAACTCACCGGAGATCGGGCCCTCGACGTTTCGCGCCACCTGAAGGAGCGCCGAGTCGAACCCCTGCCCGGCCTCGACACACACACTGAGCATGTCGAGCGCGTCAGCGAGACTCTTGCTCGTCTCCTCCTGCCGACGCAGCGCGACGTTCTTGATGAGGATGTCCGGGAGGAAGAAGAGCGCGGCGCCACCTATGACGGCGAAGAGCAAGGCATTGGGCAGCTGGAACTTGCCGTAGAAGGCGCCGAGGACGACGCCGATCAGCAGGGCTGCACCCTTGAGCCCGAGGATGCGTTCGACGGTCCAGCCCGCCGGATTTCCTGCTTGGTCGAGCAGCTTCGTGTAGCGGTCGTCCGCGCCACCGGGCGAGAGCGCGCGGGCCAGTCCCTTGGTCCGCTCGAGGATGGGCGCGACGAGACGGTCCTTGGCCGCGAGATCGGTGGTGACGGCAGTACGCCGGTCGACGGAGTTCTCGATGAGCATGAGGGACTTGGCGACTCCGCGCGGCTCACCACCGGAGAACGTCAGGCTCAGGACGGCGATGAGCAGCCCCAGGCCGCAGAGTCCCGCGGCGACGTAGACGGGGTTCAGGTTCACGTCACACCTCGATGTTCACGACTTGGCGCATCCACACGATGCCGATTCCGAGAGAGATGAGCCCACCCACGCTCATGAACAAGCCCACGGTCGTCGTCCAGAGCAGACTGACGTACTCGTAGTTGACCTTCGTCATGTAGATGAAGATGAAGATCGGCAGTGCGACGAGGATGTAGGCGGAGAGTCGCCCCTCGGCGGAGAGCGTCGCGACCTGACGGTGCAGCGACTCGCGCTCGCGTAGCGTCCCGGCCGTCGTCCGGAGCGTGTCGGCGAGGTTGCCGCCGACCTCGCGCTGGATGCGGATCGCCATGACGGTCCAGTGCATCGAGGTGCTCTCCATGCGGTCGGCCACGCGTTCGAGGGAATCCGAGATGTCGGTGCCGATGCGCGTCTCTGCGAGGGCTCGGCTGAACTCCTTGCCGGCAGGCTCGGCGGCATCCCGGGCCACGGCGTCGAGGGCCTGCGGCAGTCCGAAGCCACTGCGGAGGCTCGTCGAGATGAGGAGCAGGATCTGGGGCAGCTGTGCCTCGAACTTGCGGGCCCGGCGAGAGGCGGCGAAGCGCAGGCCGACCGGCATGATGAAGATGCCGAGCACCGCACCGCCGATGAGCCCGATGATCTTGGCCTGCCCGCCGAGGACCAGCCCCACGGCCATGGCGACGATCACCGCGACGACACGCAGCACGAGCCACTCCCCCGCCCGGAAGGGCAGGTCGGCGCGCTCGATGAGGGCCATCGTCTTGCTCGTCGACTTGCGGTCCTTCATGACGCGGTCGCCCATGTCGAGCAGCTGCGCCGTGATGGTGCTCTGCGCGGCCTTCATCTCCTGGCGGGAAAGTGTCACCGTGTCGCCCACGACGTAGGAGTCGATCGAGGCCACCCGGCGCTCACGCTTGGTCTGGAGCGTCGGCATGAGCGACGTCGAGAGCACGACGAAGAGCGCCAGAGCCAGCAAACCGCCCGCGATGAAGGGCGTGCGGTCCGTGATCGGGACCGGTCCCAGGCTGACGCCCGCGGCCTGGGGCGCGGGCGCTGCCACCGGTGCCGGCGTCGACCCAGAAGGCTTCGGCGCGGTCGCCGGCGCCGCGAAAGTGACCTCCCGCGCAAAACCGAAGACGGTGCTGCCGGCGACGCCGGAGATCTCGTACCGGTGAGGACCGTTGAGCGGCTTGGGGATTGCTGACGAGAACTGGACCTGGCGGTTGAGCGCCTGCGCCGACGCCGCAAACGCAGCACTCACGCCGGCCGTGTTGTCGGCGGCCACGACGGTGCCACCGTTGGTGTCTGCGAACGCTTGAAGAGCCTTCGTGGCCTCGGGGTCGTTCGTGTTGAAACGCACGACGTCGACGCGGATGCCACCGGCCTTGAGCTTGGCGACCGCGTTCGTGAGTGCGAGAGCCTTGTTGTCGGCCACGGTGTCGGCACCGTCGCTGAGCAGGACGATGCTCCGGTCTCCCGTCCCGCTCAGCGCGGCAGCGGCGCTCTGCATGGCGGCATACAGGCTGGTGTCGCCGCGCGAGTCGAGGCCGTTGATGACGCGCTGGGCCGCGGCTCGGTCGACGGTCGGCGCGAGGTCGACGCCCGCCGTGTTGGCGAAGGAGGCGACTCCGACCTTGACGTCAGCCGGCACCGTCTTGAGGTAGGTCGCAGACGCCTTGCGCACCGTCGACATGCCCTGAGCCCCCATCGAGCCACTCGTGTCGATGACGAGCATCGCGCGTCGGTCGAGCTTGGCGGCCTGCTTGACGGTCGCGGGGAACGGCTCGTCGTCGACCTTCAGCTTCAGTGTCTTGGGGTCGAGCTGCACGTCCTCCTTGCTGCGCAGCGTGATGACGCCGGTGACGGTCGAGCCCGAGCCGGACGAGGTCGCCTTGACGTTGCTGAGGCCGACCGAGACGCCGTCGGCCCGGGCGGCGCCGGCGGGCAGCACCACGAGCCCGACCGCCAAGGCGGTCAGACCGGTGAGGACGCGACGGGTCGAACGGTTCACAGCGTCGACCGTGAGAACAGGTTGACGGGCAGCTCGACACCCACGTCGGCGAGGTCGGAGGTGAACTTGGGACGGATACCCGTCGGCATGAGGCCGCCGAGGAAGCGTCCGTTCTCGTCACGGCCGGCGCCGTAGTTGAAGGTGAAGATGTCCTGGAGAGTGATGACGTCCGACTCCATGCCCACGACCTCGGAGATCGCGACGATGCGGCGCGTCCCGTCCTTGAGTCGCGACTGCTGGACGATGAGGTCGACGGCGCCGGCCACCTGCTCGCGGATCGCGCGCACGGGCAGCTCGACGCCGGCCATGAGGACCATCGTCTCGAGACGAGCGAGGCTGTCTCGGGGCGTGTTGGCGTGGACCGTGGTGATGGACCCGTCGTGACCGGTGTTCATGGCCTGGAGCATGTCGAGGGCTGCACCGTCTCGGATCTCACCGACGATGATGCGGTCGGGGCGCATACGCAGGGTGTTCTTGACGAGCTCGCGGATGGAGACGAGACCGCGACCCTCGATGTTGGCCGGACGGGCCTCCAGCCGCAGCACGTGCTGCTGCTGCAGCTGGAGCTCGGCGGCGTCCTCGATGGTGACGATGCGCTCGTCGTGGGGCAGGAAGGAGCTGATCACGTTGAGGGTCGTCGTCTTGCCCGAGCCGGTGCCGCCGCTGATGATGATGTTGCGGCGGCCCTTGACGCAGGCGCTGAGGAAGTCCCGGACGTTCTCGGTGAACGTGCCGAACGAGATGAGGTCGCGGTCGGTGAACGGGTCGGCCGAGAACTTTCGGATCGTCAGCATCGACCCGTCGAGAGCGATCGGCGGCACGACGGCGTTGACACGGGACCCGTCGGGCAGGCGCGCGTCGACCATGGGGCTCGACTCGTCGACACGACGGCCGACACGACCGACGATCTTGTCGATGGTGCGGCGCAGGTGGGCCTCGTCCGAAAAGCGCGCGTCGACCGGGAAGATCTTGCCGGCGCGCTCGATGTAGATGTCCTCGGCCCCGTTGACCATGATCTCGGACACCTCTGCGTCACGCAGATAGGGCTCGAGGGGGCCATGGCCGAGGATGTCGTCGGAGACGTCCTGGGCGATGCGGGTGCGGTCGGAGTGCGAGAGCGGCGTCTGCTCGGAGTCGATGACCTCCTGCAGCGTGGTGCGCACCTGTGAGGCGAGCTCGTTCTCACTGAGGTTCGGGTCATAGAGGCGTGGCCCGAGCGAGGCGACGAGGGCCTGGTGGACTCGTTCCTTGACGCCGGCAAAGGGGTCGACGCCGCGGCGGCGCACGGGTGCGGCGCCGTTCGTGATGCGGACCTGTCCGTTGGTGCTCGGCGCGGGCTCGTTGATCTGCGTCGACTGGCGGGCCCGCTCGAGGCGTTCGGCGAGGTTGCTCATCTCTTGCTCCCGAAGAGTCCGAAGCTGCGCTTGGCGCCGTTCTGCAGGTCCTCGCCGAACCGGCGGCGGATCTCCTGGTCGGCGAGGTCGCGGATGGCGAGTGACACCGGGTTGCGCGGGTCGTCGAGGACGAGCGCGACGCCACGGTTGACCGAGGCCGGCACCGTGAGGCTGTTCGGGACGTTTGCCGAGATCGGCGCCTTGAGGGCGGCCTCGACGTCGTCGGGCTTGAGCCCGACCTTGGCGTCGGAGCGGTTGAGCACGATGGTCCGGGCCTCCCTCGAGGCGCCGAGCGTGTCCAGGGTGTTGATCGCGATGCGCAGGTTCTTGACCGCGGGGATGTCCAGCGTCGCGATGAGGACCGTGAGGTCACTGACGTCGAAGGCCGCGAGCACGTGCTCGGTGAAGGACGGTGGGGTGTCGACGAGGACGTAGTCGTACTGCCCCCGCGCCACGCGGAGCAGCTCGATGATGACGTGCGACGGGACGCGGTCGGCGTCGGCCGGGTCAGCCGGAGCAGCTATGACGTCAAGGCCGCTCACCTCGTGGCGGGTGACGACGGACTGCACACCTTGGTCGTCGAGGTGGCCGCTCATGGCGACGACGTCTCGCACCGAGCCGTGCGGCTGGAGCTGGAGGCTGATCGCGACGTCGCCAAACATGAGGTCGAGGTCGACGAGGAGCGTCTTGGCTCCGATCGAGGCGAGGTAGACGGCGAGGTTGGTCGACATCGTCGTCTTGCCGACGCCGCCCTTGGCGCTGAAGACGGTGATGATCTTGCCGTCACGCCCTCCGACCGTTGTCCCGTGGCCACTGAGCTGCTGCGTCAGCGCGACCGACCTGCGAACCGCGTCGGCGAGCGCCGTCTGGTCGTCGGCCTGGACGACCTCGCGGACGCCGCTGCGCAGGGCCTGCGCGAGCGCCGTGACGTCGAGGCGGTGCCGGAGCAGGATGACGCCGAGCTCCGGTCGGTCGATGCGCTCACGCTCGGCCAGCTCGCACGCCGAGTCGAGGTCGATGTCGGGGCCGATGACGACCAGCGACTGGTTGCGGTCCTCCTCGAGAGCGCGGCTGACGCGCGGAGCCGAGTTGAGGTGGAGCGCGTCGCCGCCGAGGGCGAAACGGTAGGTGTCGGCCGCGGCCGGGTCGTAGTCCCAGAGGATCGTCATTGGCCGGTCACCGCATCTCGCAGCTGGAGGTCCGTGACCTCGAGGCCCGGGTCCATCTTGACGTCTGAACCACGCAGGGCGCCGTAGAGCTGACGGTTGTTGATGCCGTGGATCAGGACTGGAGCATCGGTCGGCTTGATGGCGACGGTGACGAGGTAACCCCCGCTCGCTCCGGCAGCCGTGGCGGGCTGACCCTCGACGGGCGGGGCAGCCGCCTGGCCGGCGAGTGGCGCGTCACCCATGGCGATCACCAGGACGTCCGGCAGGAGCAGGCTCGTGCCGTGGACGTCGTTCTCGTTGAGAATCTTGGCCTCCGGGGTGTCACGAAGGTCCTTGATCTTGTACGACTGGTAGAGCGCGATGTGTGATCCAGGGGTCACGAACTTGCCCACTCGGGCGGGGTCGGAGAGCTGGAGTGACACGGCCAACATCCCGGTAGGGACCTCGATCGCCTTCGTGCCCGCCGGCGCTGTGCCGAAGCGTGCCGCCAGCAGGTACTCGCCCGCCTGGATGTCGGACGTCGCCAGGAGTGCGTTGTTGTCCGCGTTGATGTCCTGGAGCGCACCGACGGGGACGGCCTTCGAGCTCACGGAGGTCTGGGCGATGAGCCCGGTGCGTTGAGCGTCCTTGAGCGTGGTGCCTGCAGGGATCGGCTGCTGCGCCACCCAGACCGGAGCCGGCGACTCAGCGGCGATGGCTCGGGCGTCGGCGTTGCGCGCGTACGTGATGACGAGCAGGCCACCACCGAGAGCCAGGGCCAGCGCCACGACGATGGCGAGAATACGACGGTTCATGCGGAGATCCCCCCAGAGAAGAAGTTCATGGTCGTGCGTCTGGTGTCAGCCTGCGGGGGCGACGACCTTGCCGCCCTTCGACGGACCGGAGCTGATTGATGCCCCAACCGGTAGGAGGGCGGACGTGAACCAGCCCCAGATGCACTTGGAACTGCAGACGTTGAGCTCGTCCTTGTAGACCGCGTTGGAGCCCGCGGCGGGCAACGACGAGTACCCGGCCAAGAAGAACGAAGCGACGCCGGACATCGTGTAGGTGCCTGAACTGCCGTTGCCCGTGACGGTCTCGCTGACCGGGATGAACACCTCCTTGCCCAGGTACTGGTCGAGATTCGCGGAGGTCTTGCAGCCGTTGGGCACAGAGGCGCCGTTGTCTCCTGTGACTGTCGCGTCCGCGGCGATACTCGTCACACAGTTCGTCTCAGCGAGCCACCCGAAGCCCCCTGGGTAGAACTGGCCATTCGCCTTTCTGCAGGCGGGGTCCACGTTGTTCGCATCCGCGTGCGACTGGATGCCGACGACGTATCCACCCGACTTAATGACTGACGGGAGAAGCGTGGTCGACGTGCCGGGTGCAGGGCTGTAGGCAGGGCTTGGGGCGTACTTGGTTCCGTTCGCCGTCATCTTGAACCACTCACAGCTACCAACCGTGAGCGGCAGCGTGTTACCAGTCCCACTGGGCGCCCCCCAGGCCGCGCGGGAGCAAGCGGGAACCGGCCGGCTCGAGCTCTGGCCAAGAGCTGCCCCAAACGGCGTTGCCGCATTGTTGGTGGACCGCACCTCGACGTAAGCGGCGCTTGCTGCCCAGCTCGGGGCAGGGATACACGCGCCGAGGTCACTGGTGTTTCCCGAGCCGCACACTGCGGTGATGGGACTGGTGGCTGAATTGCCCGTGATCGCGGTAAGACTCGAGACACAAACGGACGTGATGGCGGCGCCGTTGGAGTTTGCCGAGGCGAGGCTTGCCAGGCTCGTCGGTGCGTTGGCGCTGGAACAGATTGTTGTGTCGACCGTACCCTTGGCACATGCGTTGGCGAGCGCCATGGCAGCTGAGTCCGACGCATTCTGGACCGAACGGCGGGAACTCATGACAGACCCGACATCGGCACTTATCGCAAGCATGCCGATGACGATGCCGCACGACACGAGCACCGTAACGATGATGGCCACAGCGCCGCGATCACGGCGCCTCGTGCGCATCAGTCTCTTCAGCCGCCGCATTGCATGACTCCAGTCGCTCGAATGTTGCCGTCAGCCAGCGAGCCTCCGAAGATGCGCATGGCCGGACCGAGGACGATCCACTGGAAGGGGCGGCTGACAGCGACAGTCGCTCGAGCCGTCGACGTGGCGACTGACGGACAGTAGACGGGCGCTGGCGACAGAGTCGCATCACCAATGCCGGGCAGAGCCGCCGATACCCTCGCCGCGACCTCAGTGGTCGGCGCCGGCGTCGACCCCAGAGGAAGGACCACCGCTGCCCTGGCGCCCTCGCGGGCTGCATTGGAAAGCTCGATCTGCGTGAAGTACGCGCGTCCGAAGTCGACGATGCCGGCGATGATGAGGAACAGCACGGGGAGGACGATCGCGAACTCCACGGCGGATGCGCCGCGCTCAGTTCTGGCCATGCCAGATCGCCCTCCCCAAATTGTGCGGTGACGTCCGTAGCCCCCCGGCGTGGACGTGGTGTGAACTATCAGACCTGCTTGGCGACGTTGTCGAACGTCGTGGACAGGTTGTTGCCGAGCAGTGAGACGGCGGCGATGATCACGACGGCGATCAGGGCGACCATGAGGCCGTACTCGACGGCGGTCGCGCCGCGCTCGGAGTTGAGTCGGCTCTGGATCTTGGCAGCAAGCTTGGTCATTTCGTTCTCTCCCTGGTGGTGTGGCACTACGCCCGAACTATGTGAGTTGGAGCTCGTAGGACCCCTCCACGAGCGAGCCGCGGGTGCGAGACCGTACCCCCGGCCTCGCACCCGCGTCGTTTGCTCAGACCTTCTTCGCGACGTTGTCGAACGTCGTCGAGAGGTTGTTGCCGAGGAGGGAGACAGCAGCGATGATCACGACAGCGATCAGGGCAACCATCAGGCCGTACTCGACAGCGGTCGCGCCGCGCTCACGGTTGAGCAGCGTCTGGACCTTGGCAGCAATCTTGGTCATGGTGAAGGGTTCCTCCCAGTGATGCAGGGCCACCCGAATGTGCCCCCCGCTGAGGGAAGATTAGGTTGCAGGATGCAGCGTGTCTTGAAAATCGTTGAAGTTCGCAACGCGCACCCAAAGTTCACCTTTCGGACAGGGCGAGATGAGAGCGTTGGGCCGACCTAGACACCACTGTCCGCGGGCAGCCGGTGGCTCAGCGAGGAAGCACAGGGAGACGTTGGCACTCGACACGAACGCACCGGGACGCCGCTGGGTCCTGCCCATCGGGGTGATCGTCACTCTCGGCGTTCTGGCCAGCGTGGTTGCCCAGCTGACGATCATCGGGTCTGACGCGTTGTGGCTGCCCGCCCTCGGCGACTCAATCCGCCGAACGCGGTCCATCCCGACCGGAATCCCTTTCGCTGCAGCGGATTCGGCAGGATGGGTCAACACGACCGTCCTCGGCCAGCTGCTCTTCTCATATGCCTTCGCCCTCGGCAGCCTCGGCATCGTCATCGCCCAGCTGGCGGCTGTCGTGCTGGCTCTCGGCACTCTGGCTCTGTCCTCGAGCACGCTCGGCGCCAGGTCGCTGGCAACCTCCGTCACTCTGGTCGTGGTCGCACTGGGCGCTGCTGCTCCGCTGCTCATCGCCCGCGCGCAGCTCCTGTCCTTGCTTCCGTATGCCGTCCTGCTCGTCCTGCTTCGACGCCAGCAGGAACGACCCACTTCAGCCATCTGGTGGACGGTGCCGCTGGTGGCGATCTGGGGTAATCTGCACGGCGGCGTGCTGGTCGGCGTCGCGGTCCTCGGCTGCTATCTGGTCTTCTCTCGACTGCGCCAATCCCCCTTCACCGCTGTCGGTGTGGGTTTGGCAGCTCTGGCGGCCACGTGTCTCAACCCGGGCCTGCTCGATGCGCCCCGCTACTACATGGGTGTCTTCGGTGGTGAGGCCACGAGTGATGACTCGGGGATGTGGAGCCGGCTGAGCCTGACGAACCCTTTCGACATGCTTCTCGTCGTTTCGGCGTTGGTTCTGCTGGCCCTGGGCCTTCGCCGCCGAAGGCCGTTGTGGGAGTACTTCGCCGGCGTCGGTCTCGCGATCGCGACGGTCACCGCCGCTCGCCACGGGATCTGGCTGCTGCTCTTCCTTGCCACCCCCGCTGCTCTGGGTTGGGCCCGACTCGGCGAGGAACCGGTCCGGGCAAGGGTCTCCCCGCCACGCCAGAGCATGGCGGCCGTCGCGCTGCTTGCCGTTGCGTGCGTGCTGGTCGCACTGCGCGCCCCTACCTTCGCAGCCACGGACGCCGAGGCGACCTCGCTCGCCAGCGCCACGCGAGGCCAGGTCGTACTGGTCGAGGAACCACTCGCCGAGTCTCTCGCCGCGGCGGGGGCGACCGTGTGGGTGAGCAACCCCCTGGACGCGTTCACGGCGAGTGACCAAGCGGCATACCTCGCCTTCATGAAGGGCGACGCCGCCGGCGCCCACCGAGCTCTCATAGGTGCCGATGTCGTGATTGCGAGGGCCGATTCGTCTCAAGCAAAGTTGGCCCTGGCAGCAGGCCTGTCGAGCACCTCACGCGTTGGTCCGTTCACGTTGTACGCGCGCTAGCTCTGGACGCTCCAGCCCGCGCTGTCACGAGCAACGGCCCCTGGCGAACTTGCGCCCTGCGCCGCGGCCCCCTGCTCCGCTGGGGAGGATCGGATCCAGCGACGGCGCAGCGCGGACTCGACCGGGCGCTCATAGAGCGCATACAACAGCCACGACGCTGTGATCGCGAGAGCGACGATGGCGACGCCGACGACGACCGCTGCCGCGCCATGAAGGTCACGCACATGCGCTTCGACTGCGGCGAGAACGACTCCGTGAACCATATAGAGCGCAAAGGACCAGAGACCTAGGAGTACGGGCACCCGCGACACCAAGATCGACCGGCCACCGTCGATTTCATGCCCGGCAACAGATGCAATGAGAAGCCCGAACGGCAGGACCATGGAGAGCGAGAACAGCCACGACCACGACGCATTCGCCCTGCCAAGCACCTGGGCCATCGTGACGAGCAGGTAACACGTGACAACCAACGCCGCCGCTGGTATCGGCCTGACGCTCACGCGCCAACCGCGCCGCATGGCCATGCCCAACAAGATGCCCACCGAGAAATCCACCATCCTGAACAGGGGCAGGTGGTAGAGGTACTCGCCCAGCGATGACGAGAAGGAGGCGAACGACGCGCCAAGTGCAGCGGCGCCCGTGACCAGGGCGATCACCCATCGTGTGTGATGGACGCAGCGAGCGAGCAGGCCGAAGAGCAACGGAAAGCAGGCGTAGAAAAAGACTTCGCACGAGAGCGACCAGGCAGCGCCTACGAACGAGAGGTACACAGCAGGTTCCGGTGACCAGGCTTGCAGCAAGGCGAGATTCACGGGTAGCGCACCCCAGTCGACGCCGCCCCTCAGCAGCATGAGGAGAACGGCGATCGCCGTGAGTGCGTGAACCGGATAGACGCGAGCGATGCGCCTGGCGTAGAACTCTCTGGCAGATGTGGCACCTGTCCAGCCGTACGCGAGGACGAAGCCGCTGAGGACGAAGAAGAACGTCACCCCGACGTAGCCGGCCTTCGCGACGAGCAGCACGCTGGCCAGCGCGGGCATAGCCAGCGGCAGGTGGTGCAGGACCACGACGCAAGCGGCAAAGAAGCGCAGGCTCGTCAGCCCGCGAAGCCGAGCCGGCGCCCCTACGTTCACCGTCGACCCCCTCGCGGCCATGACAGCCCGCCCCGACGACGGCCCCAGCCAGCAACGTACGACCAGTCGGCGGTCTGAGAGATCCGTTTTCGGAGAAGGGATGGCCTTCCCAGCTTCAGAATGAGGTTTATATCAGGACAAATCAGACGCAACTCTTTGCGGATCACGGGGCTGGGCGGGGCGCCTCGGTCCAGACGACGATGATGTTCGCCGCATACCACCGCTGGCACAGGACGAGTACCACGAGAACGAAGCCGACCCATGCCAGAGTGCGTCGCGTGGGCTGACGGGGAGTCCCAGCGAGAAGTACGGGGAGAGTCGGGGTGAGCAACAGGTAGCGCATGACGGCCGGCAGGATCGGCGTCATCGCGAGCAGGAATGCGGGATATGCGGCTGACCACGCCCGAAGTTCGGGCGCCCAGACACTTGCGGAGGGCACGAGCATCGACCCGGCGACGAGCAGGAGGAAGCACCCCACGATGATCGGGCCAGCGGGCCCGAACAGGTGGTACGCGTCCTCGAACCAGCCGAGATAGAAGCTGCGCTGCCCTGCACTGCGTTCCATCCCGGCGTCCGTGCCGATGAATACCGATGCCAACAGCATCCAGGAGAACAGCCCGAAAATGCTCATGGCTCCAGCCAGCGCGAGCGACGCAGCCCCCGCGCGCTCCGTGCGCCAGAAGGCACCCTCTCTCCGATAGCGCAGATAGGCGTGAACGATGACCACGAGCAGGAAGGGCAAGGTGACAAGGCGGGTCATCGACAATGCGAGCACCGCGGCCGTGGCCCACAGGTAGTGCCAGTCCACCATGAAGTTCAGGGCGGCCATGAGGAAAAGCAGAGCCAGCGCTTCGCTGTAGCCGATCTGCAGAAGCGGGGCACTGATGAAGAAGGACGAAAAGAGGACCGTGACACCAGCGAGGAAGGGTCCGCCGGTGCGGATCACGAGGCGATACATGAGCACCATGGCACCCGCCCCCGCCAGACAACTGACGATAGTCGCCGCCACGGGGAAGGACAGCGAGGTCAGTGCCATGACGAGCCGGACGATCATTGGGTACGCCGGCGGGAAGGCCCACGTCCACAGCGTGTTTCGCGTGTCTGCCGTGCTGCCACCCGGGGCGGATAGCTCGTAGCCTTCCGTGGCGATCCGTCTGTACCACTGGGCATCCCAGTTGGAGACGATGCCTGAGTAGCCCGGGTCAGCCTGGGTTGGGTCGTACACGTAGTAGTCGGCACGGGTCCGGTTGAGTGCCACCTGATCCTCGGCGGCCAGAGCCAAGAACACCGCGTCGACGATGCGCGATGCTGCAAAGATCGTCAACGGCACCCACCAACGCGCGAGCCACGCGCGCGCCGCGCCGGCGTCCGCCACCGAGGGCAGATCCTCTGGTCGCGTCAGCTGGGACTGCCTTTCATCGCGCATGTGGTCCCCTCGACGAGCGCGTACTTGAGCCTCGCGACTGCCATGGCTTTGTGCCAGCCGGAGACGCCGCGAGCCTAAGCGAATCGGTTCACAACGGCAGGTCTTTGGACATCCATGCGCCCACGCGTGTCACGGAAATGTCCGTTTGCCGGACACGAGGTCGAGGGTCGGTGCACCATGAGCGCGGACGGATCCGCCGGGGCGGCGCACACGACCAACGGGGTAGGGATGACACATCAGACGCAGGGCGGCGATTGGCCGACGGCCGAGCCGCGAGTCCTGGTCGTCATGCCTGCCTTCAACGAGGCCGCGTGCATCGCGACCGTTCTGACCGAGGTTCTCGACGCTCTACCAGCAGCGGACGTCCTCGTCGTCGACGACGGGTCGGCCGACGCGACCGCCGCCATCGCACGACGCTTCCCTGTGAAGGTCGCGCGACACTCCTTCAACATGGGGGTGGGGGGTGCGATGCGCACCGGCTTCCGGTACGCCTCCGCCAACGCGTACGACGTCGTCGTCCAGATCGATGCTGACGGTCAGCACGTCGCATCCCAGGCACAAGCGCTCATCGACGCGACCGCGCACGTCGACATCGTCATCGGGAGCCGCTTCGGCTCGGGAGTCGGCTACGACGTCCACCTGGTGCGGGGCACCTCGATGCGTCTGGTCGCCAGGCTGATGAGCCTCGTCGTCGGCAATACCCTGACAGACTCGACATCTGGCTTCCGCGCCTTCTCGAAGGCGGCCATCGAACTGTTTGCCCACCATTACCCGTGCGAGTACCTCGGTGACACTGTCGAGTCGCTCGTGCTGGCACGTCGGTCCGGCCTACGAGTCGGTGAGGTCGGCGTCGTCATGCGCCAACGGGCTGGCGGTCGGCCGAGCCAGGGCACGGTGTCGTCGATCGGATACGCCGGCCGCGCAGTTGCCACGGTGTTCCTCGGCATGGTCCGGGCCAAGCCTGTCACGGGCGGTGTCCTGCGGTGACGGGTGGTTTCGGTCTTGCCTTAGCCGGGGCAGCACTCGTCGTCCTCACCATCTTCGAGATGGTCAGGCGTCGCTACATCCGAGGACGGTTCGCCGTCACCTGGACGATCGTCGGGGTCATCACCGCCCTGATGGCACTCGCCCCGGGAGCTCTCGACTGGGCAGCCCGGGTAACGGGCGTCGCCGTGCCACTCAACCTTCTGTTCTTCATCGGCTTCCTGGGTCTGCTGCTCATCCTCATCCAACTCACCGCGGAGATGGGACGCCTCGAGAAGCGGCTGCTGCGCGTTGCCGAGGAGGCCGCCCTGCTGCGGCTCGAGACCGAGAGCCGGCATGGGAGCGGGCAGGCTGACCCGACGACCTCCAAGCGCGACTGACCCTAGGACGAGCGGCCTTTGCGGGCGCGTGTGTCTGTCGCTGCGGAGATCAGCGGCGAGCAGAGTCTCGGTGTTCGGCATACCAGTTGTAGGCCTGCTCGACCCCGGGACGCAGCTCGACGACGGGTCGCCAGCCGAGCGACTCCAGCCGTGACACATCCAGCAGCTTTCGCGGGGTGCCGTCCGGCTGGGTGTCGTCCCACTCGACCGTGCCGGAGAAACCGGCGACTTCTGCGACCAGATCGGACAGTTCCCGGATCGTGAGATCCCGTCCCGTGCCGATGTTGATCGGGGACGCGTCGTCGTAGGCCTCAAGGAGGTGCAGAACAGCTGAGGCCAGGTCGTCGACATGGAGGAACTCACGGCGTGGCGCTCCCGATCCCCAGTTGGTCACGGTCGAGGCCCCGTCACGTACGGCGTCGTCGAATCGACGGATCAACGCAGCGAGCACGTGGGACGAGTCGGGCTCGAAGTTGTCGCCCGGACCGTAGAGGTTGGTGGGCATCGCGCTGATCCAACGTCTGGCGTGTTGGCGTCGCATCGCCTGGACATGCATGACGCCGGCGATCTTGGCAATGGCGTAGGCGTCATTGGTCGGCTCGAGCGCGCCGGTAAGCAGGGATGACTCCTTGATCGGCTGCTCGGCGAACTTGGGGTAAATGCACGAGGAACCCAACAGGAGTAGGCGATCCACATCGTAGGTATGCGCCGCGTCGAGCACATTGACCTGGATGCGCACGTTGTCGGACAGGAAGTCCACCGGCCGGGTGCTGTTCGCCAGGATACCGCCGACGCGGGCCGCTGCCATGACGACATAGCGCGGCCGGACCTCGTCGAAAAAGGCGAACACGTCATCGCGTTCTCGCAGATCCAGCTCTGACGAGGCACGCCCGACGAGATTGGTGAACCCTGACGCGCCCAGATGCCGCCACACTGCACCGCCGGCCAGGCCATGGTGCCCCGCCACGTAGAAGGGGGCAGCCCGGTCGAGCCGGGTCACCGTCTCTGTCACTGTCGCCGCCTGTTGCGCGCGCGACGTGACAGCTGGTCCGACACGATGTTGATGGCGACCCGAACGGGTCGCTCCCACAGCACCGCCAAAGGCCTCACCGCCGAGGGCAGGTGCCGCCGTCGGACGCCGTCGCCCTCGGTGATGGAGAGGTCGCGGTTCGCCACGGTGAGTGCGTCCGGGTGCCACCGATATTTCGCGATGCGGCTTCGCGTCGTGACATACCGTCCCTGATCGCGCAGGCGAAGGAACATGTCGAGATCCATGACGAATCGCAGGCTCTCGTCATACGGCCCGACGATCTTCATGGCAGACAGTCTGGTCAGAGAGGCCGGCTGAGGGATGAGGTCAGGTCCCCATGCAAGGATGCGACGCGCCCACCTGCCGGCGCTGCTCACGGCAAAGATCTCGCCGAGATCGTCCATGTAATCGCAGGCGCCGAAGGCGACGACGGCGCCATGGTCGGTCTCCAGGAGATCGACGAGCTTCCGAAGCCCGTCGGGATGCAGCTCGTCATCGTCACCGATCCACGAGAAGTACGCCTCGCCGTCCGCTTGGGCGATACCGACGTTCACCGCGGCCGACAGGCCACGTTTCGGATCGTCGATGACGATAGCTCCATGCTCGGTTGCAACGCGTCGCGCCTCTTCAGCCCCAGCAGGCACGACGACAACCAGGCGTACGTCGACTCCCTCCTGGTCGCGGACGCTTGCGAGGGCGGGGCCGAGCGTATCGACCCGCTCACCGAGCGTCGGAACCACTGCGAGCACGGCGCCACGCTCAGTCATGGGTCCACGCCCGGTGGACCCACGGGGAGCCCTCAGTATCAAGGGCCTTGAGGTCGGCATCGACCATGATCCGGGCGAGGTCCGGCGTGTGGACCTCGGCTGCCCAACCGAGGACCGACTTGGCCACGGAGGCGTCGCCGATGAGCGCGTCGACCTCGGTGGGCCTGAGATAGCGCACGTCGAACCGAACGTGCTCTTCCCAGTCGAGCCCTGCGTGATCAAAGGCGAACTGCACGAAGTCGCGCACCGAATAGGCGCTGCCAGTTGCCACCACGTAGTCGCGCGGTTCGTCCTGCTGCAGCATCATCCACATCGCTTCGACGAACTCCGGCGCGTAGCCCCAGTCGCGAACGGCGTCGAGGTTGCCGAGGTAGAGCTCGCTTTCGAGGCCTGCCTTGATTCGGGCGACGGACCGGGTGATCTTCCGGGTCACGAAGGTCTCACCTCTTCGAGGGCTCTCGTGGTTGAAGAGGATGCCGTTCACGGCGAAGAGGCCGTAGGCCTCACGGTAGTTGCGGGCCACCCAATAGCTGTAGACCTTGGCGGCCCCATAGGGGCTCCGAGGATAGAACGGTGTCTCCTCGTTCTGCGGTGGTGCTGCTGCTCCGAACATCTCCGAGCTCGACGCCTGGTAGAAGCGGCACTGCAGACCGATCATGCGGATTGCCTCCAGCAGTCGGATCGTGCCGAGGCCGGTGGTGTCGCCGGTGTACTCGGGCTCGTCGAAGCTGACTCGCACATGCGACTGGGCTGCGAGGTGGTAGACCTCGTCCGGCCGCACCTGGGCGAGCAGCGTCACCAGTCGGGAACCATCCGTGATGTCGCCGTAGTGGAGGAAGAGCTTGGCCTCGGACTCATGCGGGTCGACGTAGAGATGGTCGATGCGCGTCGTGTTGAAGGTTGATGCCCGCCGGATCAGGCCGTGAACCTCATACCCCTTGGCAAGCAGGAACTCCGCGAGGTACGAGCCGTCCTGCCCGGTGATGCCGGTGATCAGGGCACGTTTCGTCACAAGTCTTCCTTCGTCCAGATGGCGTAGCAAAGGCCTTGCCCGCGTGCTCGCGGACGCCCGGTCATGCTACCGAGGACGTGGGATCCACAATGGTGCAAATCAGTCACTCCCCGCGCCCGGCTGTAACGCGTGCTGAACGCGCGAGGTCAGCAAGTGTCTGCTCGATCGGGTGCTTCGGCGCCCATCGTGTGTCGCGTCGCAGTTTCGCCACGTCGGCCACGAACACCGGTTGATCACTGGGACGGAACCTCCCGACGTCGCTACGGATCTCGACATCTCGATCGAACGCCTCCACCAGGCCCTCGAGCATCTGCCGCATGGTCCTACCCACACCACTCCCGACGTTGTACACCTCGCCCGGTCCTCCCGTGTCAGCAAGTTCGAGGTAGGCCGCGGCCACGTCACGGACATCGAGGTAGTCACGCACCACGTCGAGGTTGCCAACGTCGAGCGTCGTGGCGCCCCGTGCGAGCTGGCGGGCCCAGTCGGCAAGCGCATACGCCCCGACGTGACCCGGGCCCGTGTGCTGGAAGCCGCGCGCCACGACGAGGTCCACGCCCGTCTGACGCCACCACTGTCGCGCAATGGCCTCGGCTGCCGCCTTGGAAGCGCCGTACGGCGTGATCGGAGCCAAAGCGGTGTCCTCGCCGATGTTGTCCGCGCCCTCAGCGACCACGCCGTAGGCGAACGCGGAGCTCGCCACGAGAACGCGGGGCGCCGTCCCGGAGCGAAGGACCGCGTCGAGCACGGCCGCGGTCCCGACCGTGTTGGTTCGGTAGAGGAGACCAAGGTCAGGCGTCGTCACCGTGTCCACGACCGCAGCAAGGTGGTAGACGACGTCGGGGCGCACCTCTCCGACGAGGGACCGGAGTCCGAGCCAGTCATCGATATCGACGTGCCGCTCGTCGACACCGTCGACGCCAGAAGTGCGTGAGCGCGCCGTTCCGGTGACTGACCAGCCATCGGCCACCAAGCGACGAGCGAGGTGGCGTCCCGTGAAGCCGCTCACCCCGGTGACCAGCGCGTGACGGGTCACGGGCCGACCGCTGCGAGAACCACGTCCACCACTGAAGGCCACGTATACGTGCGGATGACACGGTCCCTTCCTGCAAGGCCCATGATTGCGGCCCGCTCCGGATCGGAGACCAGCTCGGCCAGACGCGCTCCGGTCTCGACACTGTCTGTGGGGTCCACCAGAAAGCCGCTGACCCCTTCCTCGACGTCCTCGTCGGTTGCCCGGCTGCGCACCACGGCAGTCCCGCAGGCCAAGGCCTCTTTCACGGGGAGAGACATGGTGGTGGCACCGGAACCAGCCGAGGTGCCGGTCTGGAGCAGAACCGTACCCATCGAGTACACGCGCGGAAGGTCCTCGAAAGGCAGGAACCCCGCCATGACGATCTGCTCGTCGATGCCGAGCTGGACGGCGAGACGTCGCATCTGCTGCTCAGCCGCCGGATCCTGACGTGTGCTCGTGATGAGTAGACGGGCCGAGCTGTCCAGCCGCACGCACTCGGCGAAGGCGCGCAAAGCGAGATCTGTGCGTTTGATCGGAGAGAAGTCCGTCGAGTGGATGACCCACGGGCCTGGGCCGTAGCGCTGCACGAGGTGAGCGATCTCGTTCTCCGCGTACGGGCGAAAGAGATCCGTGTCCACTCCTGCGTAGGCAGGCATTGCGTCCGATCGGCCGTACGTCCTCGCGATCTCTCGACGAGTGGACTCGTTGAGTGTCACCAGCGCATCGGCCCCCGTCACTCCGGAACGGTCGAGACGGCCATAGGCCATGTGAAGACCCTTGAGCAGCAGTCGTTTCCAGAGTGGGTACATTCCGATGACTTCCCGGTCATGGAAGAAGGGGAATGGTTCGAAACACAGGGAGACGTGCCGTAGCCCGCGTCGCCGCGCGACACGTCCAGCGATCCAAGGCATCGGGAAGAAGCTGGAGACGATCACCGCTGCGTCGTTTGCCATGCCGTCCACCTCCGCGAAGTCACGCCGCAGGTGAACGGGGAACAAGGCCCAGTAGGCAAGGCTCGTGGACGTCAGGCCGCCGACCTCGTGGAGAGGGATGCCCGCGTCGGCATACCTTTCACGCCACAGGGGAGAAGCCGACTCGACGAGCATCGTCACCGGCCGGTCCTTGGCAACGCGACGGGCAACCTCGTAGATGTACTTCGTGCCGCCCGTTGGCAGCTCGAAATGGCTGTGCAACCAGAGGACCGACCGTGATGACCCGTCGTCGTGCGGCACGGGTCAGCTCGGATCGACGTAGAAGGATGTGAAGGACTCGACGATGTGGTTGAGCTGGGCCCGGCTGAGGTTTGGATGGTTTCCGACGAAGAGGCCCCTCTCGCCGACCTGGGTTGCACCTGCCAGATGGCCGACGGTGCGATGTGGGTTGTCACGGAAAGCCGGCTGGACAGCCAGGTTGCCCGCGACGATCGGACGTGTGGCCACACCCCGAGCCTCGAGGTGGGCGCTCAGCCTGCGGCGGACGTCACCGCTCTCGGCCATGACGGTGAACCCGAACCACGTGCTACGACCGCCTCGTTGTTCCGTGACGAACTCGAGATGGTCGGACAGCCCGGACATCGCGCTGAGAAGGTACTCCGCATTGGCTCGGCGGCTCTCGTTGAACGACTCGAGACGGGTGAGCTGGACGAGGCCGAACGCGGCCTGAAGCTCCATGGGGCGCAGGTTGTAGCCGACATTGACGAAGAGGAATCGAGGGTCGATCCACGGATTGGCCGACTCCACCTCCTCACGCTGAACCATGTCCCGCGTCCAACCATGGGCACGCATCGACCGTGCGAGGTCTGCGATGAGGTCGTCGTCCGTGACGAGCATCCCCCCTTCGATGGTCGTGATGTGGTGCGAGAAGTAGAACGAGTAGGTGCCGCACTGACCGAAGGAGCCCACCATGCGTCCGTCGATGGAGCTACCCAGCGACTCGCATGTGTCTTCGATGACCCAGAGATCGTGCTGCCGTGCGAAGTCCATGAGCGGCGCCATGTCGATCGGGTTGCCGAGCAAGTGCACGGGCATGATCGCGCGGGTTCGACTGGACAGCGCCTTGGCGAGATCCTCGGGGCGCAGGTTGAGCGTCCTGGGATCGATGTCGACCAGGACGGGAATGCACCCGTGTTGAAGGATCGGCGCGATCGTGGTCGCCCAGGTAACAGCCGGGACGATGATTTCGTCACCAGGCCTGAGGGCGCCCGGCAAGGACGGATTGGAAAGAACGGCGAGGGCCAAGAGATTGGCCGACGAACCGCTGTTGACCATGATGGCGTGCTTGCTGCCGACGAAATCGGCGAACTCGCGTTCGAACTCCCGGACCTTCGCGCCCATGGTGACGTTTTGCTCGAGCATCGTGAGCAGTGCCCCGCGCACTTCGCCGGCGCCGTATAGCGGGACGGAGAGAGGACAGGTGTCCGCGGGCATCGGTTCGATCAGATCGAAGTACTCGTCGAGCAGGACGTCGATCTGCCGCCGGATCTGATGGCGTCGATCGACGCTCGTGTCGGAAGGCGCCGCGTCTTGCCCAACAGGTCCGGTCACCCGCGTGATGCTACCCAGCCGCGGCCCGACGAACACGCGTATCGGGCGCAAGGCGCATTTCGAGTCGGCCACCCCCGGGCCGGTCTATCGTGACCGAACGGGGCTCCGCACGAGGTGCCTGCTGGAAAGGGGTCGGAGGCTCGTGACGCGCCAGAGGACACCACGGCACGGCGGTGTCACGGAAGTGACACTTGGCAACCTCGCGATAGCCCTGTCGGTCGTGGCGATGCTTGCCGTGGGACCGCGAACACTGGGACCCGAAGCCTTTGCTGGTTTCGCGTTGGCGTGGACTGCCACGACGCTGTTCGGTTATGGCTTGGCCATGCCCACCGAGCAGCTCGTCGCTCGCAGAGTGAGCGCTGGCCTCGCCGCGCACACGAGAGTGCCGATAATCCGTCTGGCCGTGTTGGGCGTGGTTGCCACCGTGGCCGCCTTGGTCTGGACGGGATGGTCGGCGACCGCTGGGACCTACACCCACACCGGCTTCGCTGTCGCGAGCGGCATCTTCGGCTGGACCGTGGCCAGCGCCGTGCGCGGGCACGTCGCCGGCTCTGGTCACCTGGGCACCTATGCCACGCTCTTTGGCGTTGAGGCCCTGCTACGCCTCGCACTTGTCGCGGCCGCGGTGGCGACCCCGTCGGCGGCATCGTGGCTGATGGCCTGCGCAGTGGGCATCCCCATACTTCTCGCCGGAGCCATCGGAGTGATGGCGAATCGTCGCAGGCCCACCGCCACTCTCAGCCAGACGCCGAACATGGATGTGCGGGGCGAGCAGCTGTCCTTCGTCCTCGTTGCGCTCTGCTATCAACTCTGCCTCAACGGCGCCCCGTTGGTGCTCGACTGGCGAGTGGGTGGGAGTGCTCCGGCGACCGTGGGCGCGTTTGTCGTGGCGAGTAGCTACTTCCGCCTGGCCTCAGTGATCACCGGGGGCTTCACCACGCCCGCCCTCGTCTCACTCAGCAGGTCCTGGGCGAGCGGGCAGCTCGACGAGTTCTCGCGCGACCTTCGTCAAGCAGTGAGAGCTGTGACCGTCCTCGCCACGGTTGCCTCTGGGCTGGCGATGGCCTGTGCCCCACTCGCACTACCGCTCTTTTACGGGCGTAACCCTGATGTGAGCCTTGGCATCGCAGCGGCGCTTGCCATGTCCACGGTCGCAGCCACCGCTTCGGCCGTGGCCGGAACCGGACTCATCGCTGCCGGTCGGGCACCCTGGGCGGCACTGTGCTGGGCCCTCGGCGCCATCTGCATGGTCGCGCTCGTGTCATTTGATGACGGGATCGGAGTGGCGACCGCCGTGGGGCTGCTCGCCGGCCCCGGCTTGGTCCTGATCGCCCTGCTCTCGGTGCTGTCCCTCGCGATCCGGACGCGTGAACAGACGCCGCAGACGTCCTGACGCGTGTCAGTGTTGAGCGCGACGCCGGCCGAAAAGTGTGGTTACGCGCGAGCCACGGTGCGCCGCGGCCGTTGACCGCGCGGCCTCGTCCTCACGCAGCTGCTGGAGCAGCGTCTTCGGCTGCGGCGGCGGCCAGTCCTGGGCGCGCGGGTCCTTTGTGTCCATGTAGTACTCGGTCCACCCGTAGTCGTCGCGGTAGCGCAACGTGCCATCGCCGACGTAGTACCAACCCGCTGGCTTGTCGTTCATCGTCAAACCCCCAATAACACTCACCCATGGTGGGAGCCCCCCTCCCGAGCCACAATGTACGGCTGCCAACCGCCCGGAATCTACCGATGTCTAATTAGTCCGATTTGACCGTGGCGCAGCGCGTTCCGGCCTGCGGCGTCGGCCGCGCGGCCATCACCAGACCTCGGCATGCCACCCCCTCACCTCCGGCTCCCGGAACGCTCCCGGAACGCTCGCGGAACGCTCCCGGACCGCGCCCCCGACCGCGTCCCGGGCCGGCGGTCGCCGCCTCGCTAGAATCGAGGCGGCTCACGGCGACGACGCAAGTGGCCATGGTGTGCCGGGAAGTCTGGTCGGCGGCCCATGACCCATCCCCGAAGGGACCCCAGGTGAGCGACCACGACCCCACCACGACCCCACCGACGCCCGCTCGAGACAGCGCCGGCAACCGGCTGCTCGGCCGAGGCAGCTGGCGCGAGGCCCGCTACGTGGCAGACCTCCTTCGCACCGAGACCGTGGGTGGCGCGATCCTCCTGGCCGCCGCTGTGACCGCGCTCGTCTGGGCGAACTCGCCGTGGCGCGACGGGTACGCCGCCCTGCGTGACACCGTCATCGGCCCGCACGCCCTGCACCTCGACCTGTCGCTCGGGACGTGGGCGGCCGACGGGCTGCTCGCCGTCTTCTTCCTCGTCGCAGGCATCGAGCTCAAGCGCGAGTTCGTCGCGGGCGACCTCTCCGACCGGCGCAAGGCGGCACTGCCCATCGCGGCGGCGGTCTGCGGCGTCGCGCTGCCCGCGATCCTGTTCGTCGTCACGGCCACGCTGATGAGTCGGGGCGACAGCGCGAGCGAGCTCAGCGGCATACTCCGCGGCTGGGCCGTCCCGACGGCCACCGACATCGCCTTCGCGCTGGCGGTGCTCGCCGTCATCGGCACGCACCTGCCGAGCGCGCTGCGCTCGTTCCTGCTGACCCTGGCCGTCGTCGACGACCTCATCGCGATCACGATCATCGCCATCTTCTACACCGACACGGTCAGCTTCCTCTGGCTGCTCGCCGCGGTCATCCCCCTGGCCGCGTGGCGCCTGCTCCTCAAGCGCAAGATCACCAACCCGCTCATCCTCGCGATCCCGGCCCTGCTCGCCTGGGTCTTCGTCCACTCCAGCGGCGTCCACGCCACCGTGGCCGGCGTCCTGCTCGGGCTCCTCGTCCCGGTCAACCGCGAGGTGGAGGACGACCCCGACCGCCACTCCCTCGCGGAGCGCATCGAGCACAAGATCCGTCCGTTCTCCGCGGGCTTCGCGGTGCCCGTCTTCGCCTTCTTCGCTGCCGGGGTCACGGTCGTCGGCGGCGGGTTCGGCTCCGCACTCGGCGATGCAGCCGCAGTCGGCGTTGTCGTCGGGCTCGTCGTCGGCAAGACGGTCGGCGTCCTCGGGGGCACGTGGGCGGTCGCCCGCTTCACCCGAGCCGAGCTCGACGAAGACCTGGCCTGGACCGACGTCCTCGGGCTCTCGGTGCTCTCGGGCGTCGGGTTCACCGTCAGCCTGCTCGTCGGGGAGCTCGCTTTCGGCAACGGCTCGGAGCGCGACGACCACGTCAAGCTCGCCGTCCTCTGCGGCAGCGTCATCGCCGCGCTGCTCTCGAGCGTGGTGCTCCGGGTGCGCAACCGGCACTACCGGCTCGTCGAGGCCCGGGAGACCGCGGACAACGACATGGACGGCGTGCCTGACCTCTTTCAACGGTGATCACGGCGGCACTGCGTCCGGCCGACGACAGACCTGAAGGGCTATGGGCCGAAAATCCTTCCGTAGCGATCAATGACGACGAGGCGACTGACGAAGTAGTACTGGCTCACGAGGAGCAGCGCCGCCACAGCGACGATCTGCACTAGCTTCCACCCCCGTATGGGCGTGAGGCGCCCGACGAACATCATGGGCAACGTCGGAGCCATCAGGAGGTACCGAAGAATGCCCGGCTGGATGATCGTGACAAGTGCGAGATACAGCGGATAGACAGCCGTCCACGCGCGAAGGTCCGAACCCCACCCTTGGGCACGCTCACTGCTTGCGTACAGGATCATCGCCAGCAGGATCACGACCAGCAGCAGGAGGATCAACGGGCCGGCATAGTCGAGCGTCTCGGTGAACCATCCGAGGTGAAGCGACAGATATGAGTTCGTCCGCGAGAGGCCCGCTGCAGCCCCGATGAACTGCGATCCGATGACCAGCCAGACAACCGATCCGACGATCGCGTAGACAGCGAGCGCTGCCAGGAGCACCTCATCACAACGGCTTCGGAACCATGTCATGCCCGAAGACCGGTAGCCCTGGATCACATGGAAGGCCACGACCACAAGGAGCGGCGCGGTTATCAGTCGTGTGAAGGACAGCAGCACCATCGCCAATAAAGCGAGCCCGTAGTTGCGTCGTCTCAGGGCCAGGAAGAAGCCCATGAGGAGCAGCAGGCCAAGAGACTCCGAGTAGGCAAATTGCATCAGTGGGGCGCTCGTGAAACAGCAGAACAGAATGGTGGCCACCCGAGCAGTCGTCAGCCCGCCACTCTCTCGTAGAAGGCGATAAAAGATGAGCACCGCTACGGCTCCGGCGACCAGACTCAACGCCCAAGCGGTCTGCGCGTAGGGCAACCGTGTCACAGCCGTGACCGTGCGGACGGCCATGGGGTACAGGGGTGGAAAAGACCATGCCCAAGCCTTGTGGGTGGCCAGCGGCTCCCCGGGCGCGGGCACTTGGTATCCCTGTGTCGCAATCAGTTCGTACCACTGGCCGTCCCAGTTGGTGATGATCTCCCAGTAACCCGGGTCTGCAGCCTTCGGATGGTTGAAGAAGATCACCTGTCCCATGGGCATGACCTTCTGTCTGCCCGATGAGGTGACCACCCAAAAGGCGATGAGCGCCTGCGTGACGGCGAACACCCCGAGCGGAAACGCTGACTGCCGCGCGATTCGACTGGCTCGCAAGGTCCATCCTGCACGAGCTGAAGTCTTGTTCGCGTCTTGCGTCGCGCCGAGCACGGCCCTCATCGCTCCCCTTTTGCGTGGACGGAGCCACATCATGTGATGGTTTGGCCGCCAAGTCCCGCGTTTTCCTAGATTGGCCCGACGACGACCCGTGCATCGACCTTTGTCTGAACGACTCCGGGCAGGGATTCTCGCCGTTGGCGTAGGTCCTACGTGAACGTCTCTGTCAGGGCGGCCCGACCTTGTTGACGACTCTGCGCTGTGCGCTGCCATGCGAGCAGTCGAGGGAGGGCAGCGAGGATGGCAAACACGGCATAGCCCTCGATGACCGGGCACGCGAGCACCATGGCTGGCGCCAACAGCCAGGCGCGGCCACGTCTCGCGGCCCACACCGTGAGCAGAGCCGCGCACCCCAGGCGGACCGTGGGCCCGATCCCACGATCACCCGCCGACTCGAGCACGAACGAGACCCAGCGCCCCCACGCGTCCGGGCTCACGGCATACGACAGCCCGCAGACCAGGACGGTAGATGCCGTCGCCCACGCAAGGGGCCGCCAGTCACGGCGCGCCGGGAACCACAGACCGACCACCGCCGGGCCGATCTTCGTCAGCAGCGGGAGCATGAGCCACCACGCCTGACGTCGAACGCTCCACACGAGCGCCACCGCGAAGAAGAGGTAGATGTTGCCGATGAGGATGTCCGGCAGGAGGAAGAGCCCTGCCACCAGCCCTCTGAGCCACCCCAGCGGCCGGACGAGCCAGAGCAGGGCCGCCAGGCCGAGCATCGCCCAGAGCACCTGGAACGCCGGCCAGGGCAGGTGACCCAACGGGGAGAGGACCTGAGCGAAGACCGGGGAGTAGAGGTAGGCGTCGGTGAACTCCGGCGGCAGCGTGTACCAGGTGCTCTGATCCGAGGCTGCCAACCAGTATGCGTGGGAGTCGAGTCCCAGGGTGCCGGCGCGGGCGTAGCCGGAGACCTGGAGGTAGGCAAAGAGCAGACCTCCGGGCAACAGCGCGACCCACAGCGCCCGAAGCAGACGTTGTCGGTCGATCGATGCCACGGTCACGCCTGTCCCCCCTCAACGGGTACGTGCACAGCGTCCCCACGCGTGCCACATCCCGGACCTTAACGCCGGGTCGCGCACGGCGCGCGGGGTTGAGCACGGTCGGGTATCGATTCGAAGATAGGGTGAGGATGCACGTCATGGCTGAACTGAACGGAAACGAGGAAGTGAGCCGATGAGCACGGATCCCCGGCAGGAGCGGACACTCGGCCAGCTGGTCGCGTCCGCGACACAGGACATCTCGACGCTGATCCGCAGCGAGATCGCCCTGGCCAAGGCTGAGGTCTCGGTGCAGGTCAAGAAGGCGGGTGTGGGCGGCGGCCTGCTCGCCGGCGCGGCCGTCATCGCGTTCTACTCCGTCTACTTCCTCTTCACGACGATCGCCGAGGGCATCCAGGCCCTGGGCCTGCCGCGCTGGGCGAGCTTCCTCATCGTCACCGTCCTCATGCTGCTCGTCGCAGCCGTCCTCGGCCTGCTCGGCGTCAAGAAGATGAAGACCGTCGACCCCACCCCGGCGAAGACGATTTCCGAGGCGCAGGAGACGGTCGAGGCGATCAAGTCGGCGGTCGAGCACCCGGGCACGACCGTCCCGGCTCCGCGTCCCGAGTGGGACCGCCCCGGTCTCCCGGCCACCGTGGCGGCCGACGCCACTGCCCCCATCACTCCCGCCGCGCCGTCGAGCAACGGGAGCGCGTCGGGCACGCCAGACCCGTCGCGCGACGCCTGACCCGAGACCCTCAGCCGCACCCATGTCCGTCGACGCTGCCTTCGTCAACATCGACGGACCGTGGGAGCACCGCTACGTCTCCGCGAACGGCGCCCGCTTCCACGTCGCCGAGCTGGGCGACGGCCCGCTGGTGCTGATGCTGCACGGCTTCCCGCAGTTCTGGTACGCGTGGCGCGCCCAGATGGTCGCCCTGGCCGACTCCGGTTACCGCGTCGCCGCCATGGACCTCCGCGGCTACGGCGGATCCGACAAGCCCCCGCGGGGCTATGACACCTACATGGCGACCCTCGACGCCGCCAGCGTCATCCGCGCCCTCGGGGAGAAGGACGCCGTCGTCATGGGTCAGGGCCTCGGCGGCTGGATCGCGTGGTGCATGCCGATCCTGCGACCCGACGTCACCCGCGCCATCGCGTCACTGTCGATGCCACACCCGCGGATCCTGCGGCACGCGATGTGGGCCAACACCAGGCAACGTCGGGCCTCGTCATGGATCGCCGGCCTGCAGAAGCCGTTCGTGCCGGAGCGAGAGATGGCCAAGTCGCACGACTACGTCGAGGACCTCCTCCGCTCGTGGTCCTCACCCTTCGGTAGCTTCCCGACGCCCGAGGACGTCTCCCGCTACGGCGACGCCATGATGATCCCGTTCGTGGCCCACTCCGCGGCCGAGCACTACCGCTGGCTCGGCCGGTCGGCCGTGCGCCCCGACGGGCCGCTCTTCATGCGCCGCATCCGTCACGCGATCCGAGTGCCGGTGCTCCAGCTCCAGGGCAGCGACGACGGCTGTGTCATCGCCGCCGCCACCCACGGGTCGGGCGCCTTCGTGCCCGGCGACTACCGCCATGTCAAGGTCCCCGGCGCCGGCCACTTCCTCACCGAGGAAGCCCCCGACCCGGTGAACGCCGCCCTCCTCACGTGGCTCGGAACCCTTGCCTGACATGGAGCTCGAGCTTCCCGACGCCGGCGGCGTCGCGTGGTCGGTGTGCGTCCGTCGCGTGATGGTGGAGCCGGGACCGGGGAATCGGAGGGCTCACTCGACGCTTCCACTGGACTCCGGAATGCCGTTGGCTGCCGCGGGTGCCGACGCGCCGTTGCGCACGGCGTCCGTCGGCAAGGTGCTGCTCCTCGTGGAGACGGCCCGACTCATCGCCGCCGGCGACCTCTCCCCCGATGAGCCACTCACCCGCTCGGTCGACCTCTGGGTCGGCGACTCCGGACTCTGGCACACCCTCTCGGTCGAGACGCTCCCCCTCATCGACGTCGCGGCGCTCGTCGGCGCCGTCTCCGACAACCTCGCGACCAACGTCCTGCTCCGGCGGGTCGGGCTCGCCGAGGTCGCGGCCCGTGCCACCTCCCTCGGCCTGCGTGCAACCGCCCTGCACGACCGCGTGCGAGACGTCCGCGGCGCCGACCATCCCGCCACCCTGTCCACCGGCAGCGCCGCCGAGCTGAGCCAGCTCATGGCCCGACTCGCCTCCGGCACAGCCGCCGGTCCAGACGCGGACCGCCTGGTGCGCCAGTGGCTCTCGGCCAACGTCGACCAGTCCATGGTCGGCTCGGCTCTCGTCGAGCAGGGCGGTCTCGACCCGATCGCCCACCACGCCTCGCTGGACCTGCCGACGACGTTCTGGAACAAGACCGGGACGGACGCCGGGGTGCGGGCCGACGTCGGCGCTGTGACGTCAGGCGATCGGACGATCACCTGGGCCGCGGTCGCCAACTGGGACCCCTCTCCCGGCACGACGCTCGACCACCTCACGGTCTGGGCCGTCCTGCGCGGGATGCGCCACATCGGCGAGCAGGTCCTCACTCAGCTCTGAGTTAGCGCGAATTGGGGCGAATCGCGGACTTCCGGCGGACCCTCACGGACAATGGCCGGGCGCGAACATGCTCGGTTCCGCCGCCTCGCCGCTCACCTCGGGAAGTCATGACCACGCCCAGCTCGCGTCCGCTCGCCACCCTGCTTGCGCCGGTTGCCCTTCTCGCGACGGCCCTGTTGGCCTGGGGCCAGTGGAAAGGCGTGACCAGCGGCATCTGGGTGGACAGTGACGTCTACGTCATGGGGGCGCGGCGCATCCTGGACGGCGGTGACCTCTACGCGAGCACTACGTCGGTCGACCTCCGCTTCACCTATTCGCCCTTCGCGGCGGCAGTCTTCGTCCCCTTGGCACTACTTCCTGTCGAGGTGGCGCGATGGAGCCTCACAATCGTCTCGTTGATCGCGTTGGTGACCACGGTTGTGGTCGTCGGACGTCGTCTCGCGCTCAAACCCTGGCTCATGGCCTGGCTCGTCGTGGCGACCGCAGCGCTCGAGCCCGTGCTCCGCAACCTGCTGCTCGGGCAGATCAATCTCATTCTCATGGCGATCGTCATCGTCGACCTGCTGGTCTTCCCTCAGCGATACCGGGGAGTTCTGGTCGGGGTCGCTGCGGGGATCAAGCTGACCCCCGCGGTCTTCGTCATCTACTTCCTGCTCCGCAAGGACTGGGCCTCAGCGGCGCGAGCAGCCGGGGCGTTCTTCGCAACTGTTCTCACCGGTCTCGTCGTGTCCCCGTCGAGCACTCTGGCGTTCTGGGGAGGCGGCTTCCTGGGCCTGGGCAAGTTCGGGGCTGACGCGGTCGTGGGAACGGACAACCAGTCGTTGCTCGCCGGTGTGCTGAGACTGCTCGGGCGTCCCGAGGTCCCCGTCACGGTCCAAGCTCTCCTTGCGATCGGAGGGGTCATCCTGGGATCCATCGCCGCGCGCAAGAGCCTCGACCGCGGTGGCGCTGTCGGGCAGGTCGAGGCAGTGGCCTGGCTAGCCCTCGGGGGCCTTCTCGGGTCGCCCGTGTCGTGGACCCATCACTGGGTGTGGATCACTGTGGTCCTCGCCGTCCTCGTGGCCCGACAGTCGCCCGTCCGAGCCGCCCTCGTGCTCTTCATCTTCTGGTTCCCGCTGATCTGGATGCTCTACACGACCGACGGATTCGAGGCGCTCACCTTCACGTGGTGGAAGGCGCTGCTGTCTGCTGTCTACGCCATCGCCGGAGTGGTCATCCTGATCGGCGAGGTCATGCGCAAACCGCCTCCGCCTCCGTCGCTGGGGACGACCGTGACATCGATGGCCAGCGTGCCGCCCGAGAGCGCAACCACCCCCGCCTGATCTGCTCCACCTGCCGCGGGGGCGTGTCGCGGTCCGCGGTTCAGTCAAATGCCCTCGGCTGCCACTCAGAACTGGGACCGTGGATCTCTGCACCACTTCGCTCGTCACAGGGGGCGGCATGTCAAGGGCTCGCACACTCCGGATCGCGCTGGGCCTCATCGTCGCAGGTCTACTGCTGCTCTTCATCGTCGTGCCACCCGCGACGGTCGCGGTGCCTCCCGGCATGGAACAAGGGCTTCGCATCGTCTTCGGGCTGGGCCGTGAGGCCCGCACCGCCGTGAAGCTGGTCGACGCCTGCGACGCTGCGAGAGCGAACGCCAAGCCCCCGACCGACCTCGTCGAGGCGAGCAACGGCACGTGCGTCAAACCGACCGGCACCACCACCCCGAAAGCGTCCGAGCGTCCCGCGATCCTCTCCACGTCGCTCCTGGGTGACCTCGTGGCGTGCGGGGACGAGGCGAGCACGAGGACCGTCCCCTCTGCCCAGCTCACCGTCTCGTCGGAGCTCGTCGGCGTCACGGGCCTGCGCTACACGATGACAGCGGACCCGGCTTCGCCGGTGGAAGTCGCGCCCGGTGCGTACTGCGGGCGGCTCGTCGTCGAGCGCGCAGCCGGGCCCTACCGGTCCTTTCCCGCGCTGGTACTCGTGGACGACCGGATGCAGCCCTTCGCCGTCGGCAAGGCGCTGGCCCTGCTCGTGGTCGGTGCGGGAATCGGGCTGCTCATCCGGCTGCTCAACGACCCGTTCGGCAAGCTGCTCAGAATCACGAGGAGGCTGGACCGCATCCGCCGGTGGTTGGCGTCAGGTCCGACCGGCTACGACGACCAAGCCATGGCCGGGATCCAGCGCAAGATCGACGACGCCAACGCCGCCATCAAGGATCTCGACACCGACGGCGCGGACGAGATCGTCACCGACCTGGAGAGCGCACAGAAGGTCACCCCGGAGGCCGGCCGCGAGATCCTCGCCCATACGCGCCCGGCCCGGGCACAGCTGCCCGACCCGTCTCATCCCGCTTTCTGGCTGATTCGTCACTACTGGGCGGTTGCCCTCGGCGCCATCCTGGTCGTCGTGGCTGCGACGGGTGTGTGGACGCAGTACATCGGAAACAACGCCTTCGAGGGTTCGACGAGGGACTGGGCCGGACTCGTCATCTTCGCTCTGGCCGCCCAGGTCACCGTGTCTGGCCTGACGGAGGCCCTCGGCAAGCTCGCACCCGGGTCGAAGTAGGGCCAGGCCCCTCAGTCGGCGGCAGCAGCTGGGATCAGCAGCGTGAAGGTCGCTCCACCATTGGGAGTCCGGGCCACGTCCATCCGGCCACCGTGTGAGCGGACGATCTGCGTCACGAGTGCGAGCCCGAGGCCGACGCGCCGGCCTCCAGACCCGCCGTCTCCGCGGGAGAAGCGTCGAGACAGGTTCTCGACGTCGGCGGCATCGACCCCGTCACCGTGGTCGACGACGTCGACGCGCACCTGGCCGTCCTCGACACCCGACCGCACCTCGACCCGGGTCCCCTTCTCGGAGTGGGCGATCGCGTTGTCCACGAGCGCCAGCACCGAGCGACGAAGGCTCGGCCGCACCCCCTCCACGACACAGGCCCCGCCGTCCGACGCCTCGTCGACGAGCGTCACCCCGTGGTCCGCGGCATACGGCATGAGCGAGGTGACGACCTCCGAGGCGAGGGCACCCAGGTCGACCCGCTCGGCCACCTCGTCGACGTGCTCGAGCTGCGCCGAGAGCAGCAGGTCGGACACGACGTCGGCCATGGCCTGGGTGTCGTGGACGAGCTGGTCGACCTCGGCGAGCCGGCGCGCCGACGCCGGGTCCCCGCCGCCGGCGGCAGCATCCGCCGCGACGTCCGCCGCGACGTGCCGACGCAGCATCTGCGCCCGGGTGCTGATGACGGCCAGAGGAGTGCGCAGCTCGTGCGAGGCGTCGGCGACGAACTGGCGCTGCAGCTCCATCGCCTCGCCGAGTGGCCGCACCGCACGCCGCCCCGCCAACAGCCCCGTCAGCGCGGCCAGGAGCACCCCCACCACCCCGGCCGCCGCGGTCGACACGAGCAGCCGCTGCTCCTCGCCGGTGTGCAGGCGGATGTCGTAGACGGCGACGTAGCGCACGCCCTCGCGCCGGTCGACCCACGCGGGCCACGACCGCCCGTCTGCCGTGAGGCTCGTCTGCCCCGACTCGTCCGGCCCCACGGCAGAGGCCGCGGTGGCCAGCCCGGGAGGCATCGACCGGGTCGCCTCGTGACCGGAGTCGGTCAGCTTGACGAGCCACGTGCCGGGCGGCGCGTCGACGACGTCGTCGGCCGTCCGGGCCGTCGTCTCGGTGCGCCCGCGGATCTCGGCGAGCTGCTGCCGGTCGAAGAGCACGGCCGTGCCGATGATGGCGAGCAGCACGACGAGCGCCGTCGTCGCACCGACGCGCAGAGCCACCGACCGCGATGCCCGTCGCAGCGGGTCGCGCTCCCCCACGGCCGCCCGTGAGCGCCGACCCATCAGGAGGCCCCGAGCCGGTAGCCGACCCCGTGCACGGTCTCGATGACGGACTTCCCGAGCTTGCGGCGCAGGTAGTAGACGTACGTGTCGACGGCGCCGAGCGTGTCGGCGTTGTCGAAGGCCGCGACGAGCAGCTCGTCCCGGGTGAAGACCCGCGTGGGCCGGCGCGCCAGCGTCTCGAGCAGGCGGGCCTCGCGGCCGGACAGCATGACCTCGCCGTCACCACCGACGAGCCGCTGCTCGGCGACGACGAGCCGTCGCCCACCGACGGCGAGCTCGCCGGCCGCACCACCCATCGGGCGCAGCAGGGCCCGCAGCCGCGCGAGCACCTCGTCGACGTCGAAGGGCTTGACGACATAGTCCTGCGCCCCGGCATCGAGACCCTCGACGCGGTCGGCCACGGTCCCCCGCGCCGTGAGGAAGAGCACCGGCGCCGTCAGGCCCCGCGAGCGCAGGCGCGTCACGAGGTCGACCCCCTCGATGCCCGGCAGCCCACGGTCGACGACGAGCACGTCCCAGTCGTCGACGAGGCCACGGTGCAGGCCCGCCTGTCCGTCGCGGACGGCCGTGACGGCATACCCCTCCTCGCCGAGCAGCTCGGTGAGCATCTGCGAGAGGTCGGGGTCGTCCTCGACGAGGAGCAGCCGTGGGCGGATCGGCGACGCGGTCATGGCCCGAGCCTCCCTTTCGTGTCTCATAACTTTCTGAGATCGGCTGCCCACCATCGTCTATGTGAGCACCACCATCGCACCACACCGTGGGACCCCGAGCCGGGTCCGTCGAGCCCTGCGTGCCGGCGCGGACTTCCGCCGCTGGCAGGCCCGCACCGGCGACCTCCTCGAGACCCTGGCCATCGCGAGCCTGCTCGCCGTCGTGGCGCAGTTCCTCCTCGGCGGAGGCAGCCACGACCTCGTCGCCGGCACGAGCAGCACCACCCTCATCGCCGTCGGGCGCCTCACCGGCCTCGTCGCGATGGACCTGCTGCTCATCCAGCTCCTCCTCGCCGCCCGCGTGCCGTGTATCGACCGCGTCTACGGGATGGACCGGGCGCTCAAGGCGCACCGCATCCTCGGCCGCATCACGGTGCCGCTCGTGCTCGTCCACGTCGGCGCCATCGTCATCGGCTACGCGGCGCGCGACGACCTGCACGGCCCGTTCGCTCCGGTCGTCGAGTCGTTCCGGCTCCTCACCGGAGGCAGCGACCTCCTCTTCGCCTTCATCGCCACGGCCCTGCTCGTCGTCATCGCGGTGACGTCGGTCAGCATCGCCCGCCGGCGCCTGTCCTACGAGTGGTGGCACCTCGTGCACCTGACGGCGTATGCCGCCGTCGTCCTCGCGGTGCCGCACGAGCTGTCGATCGGCTCGGACTTCACCACCTCGCAGTGGGTGCGCACCTACTGGTGGACCCTCTTCGTGATCGTCGCGGCGAGCGTCCTCTGGTGGCGCGTGCTCGTCCCCGTCGCCCGCAGCCTGCGCCACGACCTGCGCGTCACCGACGTCGTCGAGGAGGCCCCCGGCGTCTGGTCCGTGTGGATGAAGGGCCGTCACCTCGACCGGCTCCCGGTCCGCGCGGGGCAGTACCTCAACTGGCGCTTCGTCAGCCCGCGCCTGCTCGCGACCGCCCACCCGTGGTCGATCTCGAGCGCCCCCGACGGCCGCCGCCTGCGCATCACGGTGCGCGAGCTCGGCGACCACTCGAGCCGCCTGGCCCACCTGCGACCCGGCACGCGCGTCCTCTTCGAAGGGCCCTACGGCGCCTTCACCTCCCGCCAGCGCGTCCGCCGTCGCGTCCTGCTCCTCGCCGCCGGCATCGGTGTCACGCCGGTCCGCTCGATCCTCGAGGAGCTCGTGCGCCACGGCCACGCCGGCCCCGGCGACGTCACCGTCGTCTACCGCGCCAACGACGAGTCGCAGCTCGCGCTGCGCGACGAGCTCGAGCACCTGACAGCGGTCGGCGGCCACCAGCTGCTCCTCCTCGTAGGCCCGCCCGTCGGCGGCTCCTGGCTGCCGCCCGACCACTCCGGCGGCCGACCGGTCCCCGACGCCGAGCGCCTCGCCGAGCTCGTCCCCGACCTGCGCCGCCACGAGGCCTACCTCTGCGGGCCCGGCGGCTGGATGAACCTCGTCCACCGCAGCCTCCTCGAGGGCGGCATCCCCAAGGCCCACATCCACGACGAAAGGTTCTCCTGGTGAGGAAGGCAACGTCTGCCCTCGTCGGCCTGGCCGGCATCGTCACGCTGAGTGCGTCCTGGGCCACCGGGCTCGCACCGAAGCACGCCGCCGTCACGGGCGTCCACATCCTGTCGTCGGCCAAGGCCGGCACGCCCGTCGCCGCTGCACCGCCCAAGCCGTCCGGCAGCTCGAAGGCCTCCGGCTCCAAGCCGGCGGGCAGCTCGAGGACGTCCAGCGGAACGAAGACGTCGGGCGCGCCCAAGGCCACCACTGCGGCACCAGCGTCCGGCACCGTCGACGGCGCCGTCGTCGGGACGCAGTACGGCTCCGTGCAGGTGCGGGTCAGCTTCACGGGCAAGAAGATCACCAACGTCCACGCCCTCCAGCTGACCGACAGCTCGCGCACGTCGGTGTCCATCAGCGCCGGCGCCGCGCCGACCCTGAGGCGCGAGGCGCTGGCGGCGCAGTCGGCGCAGATCGACGTCGTGAGCGGCGCGACCTACACGAGCGAGGCCTACCAGCAGAGCCTCCAGTCGGCGATCGACGCCGCCCACCTGGGCTGACCAGCCCCACGATCCGCACCCGACAGGGTGCCCGCGACGCGGCCCGCCGATCTTCCCCTGTGGTCGGCGGGCCGCACCTTTCCCGCGTCGGACAGCACCCGGCACACACCCCCGACCGATGGCGTATGCCGGGTGCCGCGGAACGCGTGTGACGCGTGGTTCGCGGAGGGTGCGGGTGCGTTCAGAGGTCAATGCATTCGAGGCATCCGGGACGTCGTGCTCTGTCATGATGCGCTCGCACCACCACTTCTCACAGGGGCTCCTCCATGTTCAGACACCGGCCGCTCGCCGCTGCCCTGACGCTTGCGCTCGTCGCTCCCGTCACGGCCCTCGCCACCTCCCCCGTCGCGTCCGCGGCTCCGACACCGTCGGCCGGTCGAGCAGCACCGACGCCTTCGGTGAAGCACCTGCCGAGGCCCGTGCGCGACCAGGGCAGCACGCGCGCCCACGACCCGCACACGGTGCTCGTGAAGTTCACGCCGTCGGCCTCGGCATCGAAGCGGGACAAGGCCGTCCAGAGCCGAGGTGGTCGCTTGACGACCGCCGTCGGGGGCACCGGCTTCGTCACCGTCCGCACGACGGGCGCCGCCGACGAGCTCGCCAGCCGGCTGAGCACCGATCCCTCCGTCGCCGAGGTGACGCTCGACTACATCCGTGAGTCGAGCGCGTCGCCGAACGACTACTTCAACGCGACGACGCACGAGCAGGAGTACCTCAAGACCGTCCGCATCCCGACGGCCTGGGACCGCTCGAAGGGCTCGCTCTCGCAGGTCGTCGCGGTCCTCGACTCCGGCGTCAACGGCAAGCACCCCGACCTCACCGGGCGCACCGTCGCCGGCTTCAACGCCATCACCGACGTCGGCATCGCGGCCGGCGCCGCCAGCGACGACTTCGGGCACGGCTCGATGGTCGCGGGCATCATCGCCGCCGAGACCAACAACTCCGAGGGCATCTCCGGCGTCGCGTGGAACGCGCGCGTCATGCCGGTCAAGGTCCTCAACTCGGCCGGCAAGGGCACCGACTCCGACATCGTCCAGGGCATCAGGTGGGCGGCCGACCACGGCGCCCGCATCATCAACATGTCGCTCGGTGGACCCGGTGACAGCCCCGCCCTGCACGACGCGGTGAAGTACGCGGTGGCCAAGGGCGCCGTCGTCGTCGCGGCGGCCGGCAACACGGGAGGGGACCGGCCGGAGTACCCGGCGGCCTACCCCGAGGCCATCGCCGTCGCGGCGACCGACACCAAGGGGAGCCTGACCTACTTCAGCACGCACGGCTCCTGGGTCGACGTCGCGGCGCCGGGCTGGGACATCCTCTCGACCGAGCGCGGCAGCGACTACTACATCGGCGCCGGCACGTCGTTCTCGGCGCCCATCGTCGCCGGCATCGCGGTGCTCCTGCGCAGCAAGACCCCGTCGATGACCCCGGCACAGATCGCCGCCCGGCTGCGCACGACAGCGCGTGACGCCGGCCCGCGGGGCATCGACCCCTTCTACGGCGCCGGGATCGTCGATGCCACCAACGCCCTCGGCGGCGGGTGGGCCGGTGACTTCGCCCAGCCCACGTCCACCACCGGCGAGCCGAACGACGTGCCCGCCCGATCGACCCTGCTCGACGGCAGCACCATGCAGGCCCTCGGCACCGAGGGCGACGTGGACTGGCACCGCTACGTGTCACCCGGCCAGCAGCAGGTGCTGCTCACCGTGACACCTCCCACGGTCGACCCCAACAACCTGCAGCCGCAGAGCATCGACCCGATGCTGGCCGTCTACGACGAGAACCTCAAGCTGGTCGCCCAGGTCGACACGTACGGCGACGGCCAGCCCGAGAGCCTGGGCGTCCGCATGGCCGCCGGCACCTACTACGTCAGCGTGAGCAACTACAACGGCTCCCGCGTGGGCAACATCCTCTACACGTTGAGCGCGCAGCCGCAGCAGGGCGGCGGCCTGCTGGCCGACGCGACCCACCTGCCCTCCGACGGGTCCTACGGACCCATCGCCACGGGCGACCTCGACGGCGACGGGCGCGACGACGTCGTCGCGGGAACGATGTACGGCTCCGGCCCGGTGGTCGTGCACGTCTTCAGCCAGCAGCCGACCGGCGGCCTCGGTGCACCGGTCGTCCTGGAGACGGCCGATGCCTCGGTGCCCCGCAACTTCGTCGTCACCGACTTCGACGGCGACGGCTCCCGGGACATCGTCACGGCCACACAGGTCGGCATCCAGGTCTTCCGGCAGACCGCGACGCACACCTTCGCCGCGCCCGAGGTGGTCCCGGACACCGTCGATGCGGTGCAGGTCGCGGTCGCGGACGTCACCGGTGACGGTCGCCGCGACCTCGTGGTCTCGACCATGACCGAGATCGTCCTGCTCACCGGTCAGGCCGACGGCACGTTCACCCGGACGGTCCTCGACTCCTCCCCCTCGCTCCAGCTCGAGGTCACGGACATCGACGGAGACGGACGTGTCGACATCACGACGAACGCCTTCGACGCCGTGCACGTGCTGCGCAACACGACGGCCGGCTGGGTCACGACGAGCCTGGCCAACCCGATGGTCGACCGGATCGAGGCCATGGAGGTCGCCGAGCTGAACGGTGACTCCCGACTCGACATCGCCGCCGTCGGTGGGGGCAACGCCCCCGACGCGAAGCTCGTCGTGTGGCGTGGCGCGGCGGGCGGGACCTTCGGGCCTCCGACGCAGTCGGCGACCGTCGACCTCCCGCAGACCATCGAGGCCGCCGACGTCAACGGCGACGGCCGTCAGGACCTCGTCATCGGTCACGGCGGGATGGCCACCGTGTCCGTCATGCAGCAGCGGGCCGACGGCACGATCGCCGGACCCAGCCCGAGCGCCACGACGACCGGAGCGCACTACGATCCCAACGGTCTCGCCGTCACCGACCTGACCGGCGACGGCAAGCTCGATGCCGTCGTGGCCGCCTACACCGGGCTCGACGTCCTTCGCAACGGGGCGGGAGCGACACCGGGGACGACGCAGCTGTGGGTGAGGAGCACGACTCCCAACGACTTCGGTTCGGGGATGACACAGACCTACACGCCGACCGTGACCTTCGCGCGCGATGTCGTGCCGTCGAGCGTCACCTCCTCCACGGTGCGGATCCTCAACGGTCGCAACGGATCCGCTGTACCCGCCACCGTCACGTACGACGCCGTCAAGCGCACCGCGACGGTGAGGCCGAGCTCGCCGCTCTACGACAACGCGCCCTACCGCCTCACCGTGTCCGGGGTGAAGGACACGTCGAGCGCCACGATGACGACGGCATACTCCTCGACGTTCCGCACGGTCGACGTGGCACCGAAGGGCGTCGGGACGTTCAGGGCGGCCGGCGCGCTGCGCGCGGCGACGCTGACGTGGACGGCACCGGGGGTCAACGACCTCGACCGCTACGTCATCCGGATGACCGCGGGGTCCACCCCACCGTCCAGCCCGACGACCGGCACCGCCGTCTACTCGGGCACGGCGCTGAGCGCGAAGGTCAACCTCGCCCAGGGGACGACGTACACCTTCCGCATCTGGGCCAAGGACCGCTCGGGCAGGTACAGCGCCGCCTCGTCAGCCCGGCTCGTGGGCACCGCCGAGACCATCACGTCCACCGTCACCTCGCTGACGAAGGGGCGCACGGTCACGGTGAGCAGCAGGCTGACCCGTCGCGACACCGGCAGTGCCGTCGCCGGCGTCCCCGTCCAGCTCTACTGGCGCCGGGTCGGCTCGACGACGTGGAACCTCACGGCGACGCGCACGTCGAGCTCCACCGGCGCCGTGTCGTTCACGCACGCTCCCACGGCGTCGGTCGACTACATGTGGATCTACCGCGGTTCGGGCACCTTCGTCGGCTCGAGCAGCGCGCTGCGCCGGGTCACCGTCCGCTGACGCCGGCGCGTCCGCCCCGCCCCACTCGAGTGAGCGCCCCGTCCCACTCGAGTGAGCGCCCCGTCCCACTCGAGTGGCCCCGTTCTCACTGCAGCTGCGTGAGAACGGGGCCTGTCGACGGTGGGATCCGTGCGACGATCGGCCTGGCTGCGCGTGGTCGGCGGGTGCGGTCAGAGCCAGCGGTAGCGGCGCTCCGGGCGGCCGGTCGTGCCGTAGCGCAGGGTCACCTCGGCCTGGGCGAACGACACGAAGTGCTCGAGGTAGCGACGGGCACTGACCCGCGAGATGCCCACGGCCTCAGCACATTCCGTCGCCGAGAGCGTCTCGCTCGACTCTCGGAGCGCCTTCTCGACAGCCTCCGCCGTCTCGGCGCTCAGGCCCTTCGGAAGCACGGCCACCGGACCGCGGCCGACCGGCTGCGAGGTGAACGCCGCGTCGATCTCCTCCTGCGTCAGGTCGTCGCTGAGGCCACGTGCCCGCTCGGCGGCATACGTCCGCAGGCGTTGCTCGAGGTCGGCGAAGGCGAAGGGCTTGAGCAGGTAGCCGACGACACCGTGCCGCACCGCGCCTCGCACCGCGTCGGCCTCCTTGGCCGCGGTGATGACGAGCACGTCGCAGGTGTGCCCGGCCGCCCGCAGGCGGGTGACGACGTCGAGCCCGAACGCGTCGGGGAGGTAGAGGTCGAGGAGCACCAGATCGGGCCGGAGCGACTCGACGAGGGCCACGGCCTCGTCGCCCGTCTGGGCCGTGCCGACGACCTCGAAGCCGTCGATCCGCTCGACGAAGCCACGGTGGATCCGAGCCACCATGAAGTCGTCGTCGACGACGAGCACCGTGGTCATCGCTTCTCCTCCGCGTGCCCGTTGGCGGCCTCGACGGTGAGGCGGGCGACGAACTTCGCGCCCGTCGGGGTGTTCTCCACCTCGACCTCGCCGCCCCGACGTTGGCAGATCAGCCGCGTCAGCGCCAGCCCGATGCCGCGCTCCCCCGCCCGGGCGGCCTTCGTCGTGTAGCCGTGGGTGAAGACCTCGGTCACGACCTCGGGCGCGATCCCCGGCCCCGAGTCGACGACGCTGACCTCGAGCGAGCTCGCGTCCTGGCGGATCGTCAGCTCGACCCACTTGTCGGCCCCCTTCGCCGACGCCGCGGCGTCGATGGCGTTGTCGACGAGGTTGCCCACCACGGCGGCGACGTCGGCCGAGTCGCGAGAGCCGACGCGACCGAGCGACGTGTCGTCGGAGACCCGCAGCTCGACGCGCCGCTCGGTCGCCTGCGCGGCCTTGGCCATGACGAGCGCCGTCACGGCGGTGTCGCGGATGCGGCGCGACACGGTGAGGTCGAGCTGCGCCCGGTGCTCGCTCACCGCGTCGACGTAGCCGACGACCTCGTCGTACTCGCCGAGCTGGATCAGCCCCGAGATCGTGTGCAGCTGGTTGGCGAACTCGTGCGCCTGGGCCCGGAGCAGCTCGGTCGTGCTCCGGAACGAGCCGATCTCGCGCTCGAGGTCGGCCAGCTCGGTGCGGTCGCGCAGGGTCGTCACCGAGCCCAGCGGCCTGCCGTCCTTGCTGACCTCCATGCGATTCATGACGAGGACCCGTCCGCGGCGCAGGACGACCTGGTCGCGAGGCCTCGTCCGGGCCCCGTCGCCCGCACCGGCGCCCGTGGCGTCATCCGCCTCACCACCGTCTTCGGCCCCGACCACGGCATCCGAGGACTCGCTCTCGTCCGTCACCCCCCGTAGCACGTCACGCAGCCGTGGACCGATCGGGAGGTCGTCGAGGCGCATCCCCACGGCGTGCTCCGGCAGGTCGAGCAGACGCTGGGCGACGTTGTTGACCAAGGTGATCCGCTCGTTCGTGTCGAGCGCGACGACACCCTCGGCGAGCCCGAAGAGCATCGCCTCCCGACTCTCGGCGAGGCCCGTGATCTCGGCCGGCTCGAGCCCGAGCGTCTGCCGCTTGATGCGCCGGGCAAGCAGCCACGAGCCCACGCCTCCGAGCACGAGGGCGATGCCGAGGTAGGTCGGCAGGTAGGACGACGCACCTTGGAGGCGGTCGAGGGCGGACGGCATACGCACGGCGACCATGACGGTGCCGAGCTGGGCGCCGACGGGCAGCGGCGCCGACTCCGAAGACGAGGTCGGCGTGTAGAGCAGCGGGCTCTGCGCGACGAGCATCCGCTCGCCCTGGACGTCCATGACTCCGGTCCAGCTCGCCCCCTCGCCGACCGCCGGGGCGCCGAGCGGGATGCGGGTCTTGTCGATGGTCGGGTCCGACGACACCCGCGCGATCTCGTCGGCGTCGGCGATCGTCACCGACGTGACGGTGTACTGCGTCACGACCGACTGCACGACCGCCGGGAGCACGTTGACGATCCCGCCGGGGCCCATCTCGGTGCGCACGATCGGGGTGCTTGCGAGCTGCTCGGCGATGGCCGACACCCGGCGGCCCTCGGTCCGCGTGAACGTCGACTCCGACTGCGCGAGGGACACCAGTGCGACGGTGACGAGCACACCGAGCAGGATGACCATCTGCACGACGAGCAGCTGCCCGGCGAGGGAGAGGCGACCGAAGCGGCCCGGTCTCTGCGTGACCAAAACGAACTCAACCTTCATTGCTGACACAAGGGCGACACGGCGTCGTGGCGCAGGCCACGATCATGCCGTTCCAGCCACAGAACGCGAAAGAGACCTCAACGATGAGCACTCGCACTCCCGCCCGCAGGTCCGTCCTGTTCGGCGTCACCGTCGGCGTCACCGCCCTGGCCCTCTCGGCCTGCGGAGCCACCGCCAAGAAGGACGACGCCGCCACCGGCGCGGCCGGCGGCTCCCCCGCCAACAACCTCCAGATCATGGTCCCCAACGCCCCCGGCGGCGGCTACGACACGACCGCCCGCACCGCGGCGAAGGTCATGGAGGCCGCCAAGATCACCAGCGCCATCCAGGTCTTCAACCTCCCGGGCGCCGGCGGCACCGTGGGCCTGCAGCGCACGGTCAACGAGAAGGGCAACGGCAAGCTCGCCATGCAGATGGGGCTCGGCGTCGTCGGCGCGGCCTACACGCAGAAGAGCCAGGCCACGCTCAACGACACCACCCCGATCGCCAAGCTCATCGAGGAGGCCGGCGCGATCGTCGTGCCGAAGGACTCTCCCTACCAGGACGTCAACGCGCTCGTCGCGGCGTGGAAGGCCGACCCGAAGAAGGTCAACGTCGGCGGCGGCTCGTCCCCGGGCGGACCCGACCACCTGCTCCCGATGCAGCTGGCCAAGGCCGTCGGCATCGACCCCAAGGTCGTCAGCTACATCGGCTTCGACGGCGGCGGCGAGCTGCTCCCGGCCCTCATCGGCAACAAGATCTCCTTCGGTGCCAGTGGTTTCGGAGAGTTCCTCGACCAGGTCAAGGCCGGCCAGGTCAAGGTCCTCGCGGTCACGAGCGAGAAGCGCATCGACGCCCTCCCCGACGTGCCGACCCTCAAGGAGTCCGGCATCGACCTCGTCTTCACCAACTGGCGCGGCATCGTGGCCCCTCCCGGCATCTCCGACGCCGACAAGGCCACGTGGATCGACGCGCTGACGAAGATGCACGCCTCGCAGGGCTGGAAGGACGAGATGACCAAGCGCGGCTGGACCGACGCCTTCGTCACCGGTGACGCGTTCGGCACCTTCCTCAAGGAGCAGGACGCCTCGGTCGCCGAGATCCTCACCACCCTCGGACTGGCCAGCTGACCATGTCGGACCACACCCCCGACCCCACGCGCGACGCGCCCGCCGGTGCTCTGACCAGCACCGGCGGCACGTCCGCCGTCATGTCCGACGGGGTGGCCGCGCAGGGCCGCGGGGATCGCGCGCAGTACGGCATGTGCGCGTTCCTCGCGGTCCTCGGCGCGCTGCTGCTCTTCAACGCGGCCCGCATCGGCCATGCGACGAGCAGCAACGACCCCGTGGGTCCCCGTCCCGTGCCGATCATCCTCGGCATCCTGCTGCTCGTGACCGCCGTCCTGTATGCCGTCGACGTCTACCGCGGCGGCGTCGGCAGCGCCGAGGAGGGCGAGGACGTCGACCTCTCGACCGGCTCGGACTGGAAGACACTCGGCCTGCTCGCCGGCTTCTTCGTCCTCAACGCCGTGCTCATCGAGCCGCTCGGCTGGGTCATCAGCGGCACCATCCTCTTCGCCGGCTCGGCCTTCGCCCTCGGCAACCGTCACCACGTGCGCGGTCTGCTCTTCGGCCTGGGCCTCGCGCTCGCCACCTTCTACGCCTTCGCCATCGGGCTCGACGTCAACCTGCCCGCCGGCGTGCTGCAAGGAATCCTCTGATGGACAACTTCGCCAACCTCATCGACGGGTTCGGGCACGTCCTGACCCCGATGAACCTGCTCTTCGCCCTCATCGGCGTCACCATCGGCACCGCCGTCGGCGTCCTCCCGGGCATCGGCCCGGCCATGACCGTCGCGCTGCTCCTGCCCGTCACGTACGGCCTCGAGCCGACCCAGGCCCTCATCATGTTCGCCGGCATCTTCTACGGCGGCATGTACGGCGGCTCGACGACCTCGATCCTGCTCAACACGCCCGGCGAGTCCTCGTCGGTCGTCACGGCCATCGAGGGCAACAAGATGGCCAAGGCCGGCCGGGCCGCGCAGGCGCTCGCGACCGCGGCCATCGGCTCCTTCGTCGCCGGCACGATCGGCACCCTGCTGCTCGCGCTCGTCATGCCGCAGGTCGTGAAGTTCGCGGTCAGCCTCGGCGCCCCCGAGTACTTCGCGATCATGCTGCTGGCCTTCGCCGGGGCGAGCGCGGTGCTCGGCAGCTCACGCATCCGCGGCTTCGCGGCCCTGCTCATCGGCCTCTCCATCGGGCTCATCGGCATCGACAAGGTGACCGGCCAGCAGCGCATGACCTTCGGGACCGCGCAGCTCGCCGACGGCATCGACGTCGTCGTCGTCGCGGTCGGCATCTTCGCCGTCGGCGAGGCGCTCTGGGTCGCGGCCCACCTGCGGCGCAAGGCCGCCGGCGTCATCCCCGTCGGCCGTCCGTGGATGGGGCGGGACGACTGGGGCCGCTCGTGGAAGCCGTGGCTGCGCGGCACCGCGTTCGGCTTCCCGTTCGGTGCCCTCCCCGCTGGTGGCGCCGAGATCCCGACCTTCCTGTCCTACATGACCGAGCGCAAGCTCTCGAAGCGACCGGAGGAGTTCGGCAAGGGCGCCATCGAGGGCGTCGCCGGACCCGAGGCCGCCAACAACGCCTCGGCTGCCGGCACCCTGGTCCCGATGCTCGCGCTCGGGCTGCCGACCAACGCGACGGCCGCGATCATGCTGGCCGCGCTGCAGGGATGGGGCCTCGAGCCGGGGCCGCTGCTCATGGAGAAGCAGCCGGTGCTCGTTTGGACGCTCATCGCGAGCCTCTTCGTCGGCAACACGATGCTGCTGCTGCTCAACCTGCCGCTCGCCCCGGCCTGGGCCAAGCTGCTCCAGATCCCGCGTCCCTACCTCTACGCCGGCATCCTCTTCTTCGCCTCCATGGGGGCGTATGCCGTCAACGCCCAGCCGTTCGACCTGCTCCTGCTGCTCGCGCTGGGCATGGTCGGCTTCGCGCTGCGCCGCTTCGGGCTGCCGGTGCTGCCGCTCATCATCGGCGTCATCCTCGGCCCGCTCGCCGAGCTGCAGGGGCGTCGCTCGCTCCAGCTCTCGGGCGGCGACCTCAGCGGTCTCGTCGGCGGACCCGTGGCCTGGGTCTGCTACGCGATCATCGCGCTGGTCCTGCTGTGGCCGCTCGTCGGCAGGCTGACCGGACGGGGTCGTGGACACGGGCCCGACGGCGACGGCGGCCCGGGGTCGAGCACCCCCGCGACGACGGAGGTCATGGCATGACGATCCTCGTCGGCTACATCCCGACGTCGCAGGGCGAGGCGGCCCTCGCGGCCGCCATCGCCGAGGCGAAGGCGCACGACGAGTCGGTGCTCGTCATCAACATGTCTCGTGACGACAAGCTCGTCGACGCGCACCGCGCCGAGGGCTCGGACCTCGACCGGCTCGACGCCGATCTCGCCGAGTCCGGGGTCACGCACGAGGTGCGTCGCATCGAGCACGGCACCGACCCGGCCGACCAGCTCCTCGAGCTCGTCGACCGGGAGCAGCCCCGGATGCTCGTCATCGGCATCCGGCACCGCAGCGCCGTCGGCAAGCTGCTGCTCGGCTCGACCGCGCAGCGCCTGCTGCTCGACGCCACCTGCCCGGTGCTCGCCGTCAAGGCGGACTGAGCGACCCGGCATACGCCCCCGTTCGAGGTGATACCGGCAGCCACGGTGCTGCCGGTATCACCTCGAGGCGCGCCCGGCCCCTGACGGTTCGAGGTGATGGCGCGCGCCACCTCGGTGCCGACATCACCTCGAACCCGGGACGGGTCAGGCGGGGGCTCGGGAGACGGCAACGTGGCGGGCGACCTCGGCGAAGCCGGCGCGCTGGTAGAGCCCGATCGCGGGCCCGCCCTCCTCGGCGACGATGACGAGCCGCCCGACGGCCGGGTCCTCGAGCGCCCACTCCCCTGCGGCACGCACGAGCGCCCCGGCGATGCCGCGCCGGCGGTGGCTCTCGAGGGTGACGACGTCCTGGTAGCGGGCGAGGTCGCCGAGCCGCACGATGCCGAGGTTCGCAACGAGCCGGTCGCCGTCGAAGGCCCCGAACCACCGCGCCCGCCCCGACTCGACGAGCCCGCGTTGCGCCGCCGCCCGCCGCCGTTCGAAGACGAGACGCGCGTCGCGACGGTCCTCGGGGGTGTCGCTCCCGCCGACGTCGGCCGACTGCTCCCAGTCGTCGTCGGACTCGAGCGGCGTGAGCCGTATGCCGTCGGGTGCGTCCGCGGGAGCCGGCACCGACGTCGTGGCGAGGTCGACGTCGACCTCGACGTCCCAACCGTGCGCGGCCCAGGCCTCGGTGTCACCGCCGTCGTGCGTGAAGGCGATCGCTCGGTGGTGGGCGTCCGGGAGCTCCTCCTCGAAGCATGCGGTCCAGCGCTCGATCTCGTCCGAACGGACCGCGGAGGGCACGAGCAGGAAGTTGCCCCACCAGAAGGTCGGGTTGGCCTCGGTGCGCACGACGAGGTGGTCGCCGAGGTCGGTGACGGTCGCTCCCTGGAGGCGGAGCAGGTCGAGGTCGGTGGTCAGCCCGGGACTGTCGATGCGCACCCCCCGATCCTTCCACCGTCGAAAGGCCACACCGACGAACTTCGGCCCTTCGACGGTGGAGGGGGCAGGCGAGTCAGCCGGCGACGCAGGCGCCGGTGTCGACCTCGGCCCCCGCGGACCTGGCCTCGTCGAGCACCGGCTTGGCCTCGGCGAGCGTCAACGCGTAGCCGGTCGAGTCGTCCTCGAGCGACTTGGCGAAGATGACACCGACGACCCGGCCCTCGGCGTCGAGCAGGGGGCCGCCGGAGTTGCCCGGCTGCACGGTCGAGGCGAGCGAGTAGATCTCGCGGATGACGCGCTCGCTGCCGTAGACGTCGAGCCCGCGGGCCTCGAGCTGGGCCCGGACACGGGCGGACACGACCCGGTAGGGGCCGTCAAGCGGGTAGCCCGGCACCGCAGCCGAGTCGCCGCGCTTCAGCTCACCGCCGAGCGGGAGCGCCGGCAGAGCCAGGCCCGGCACGCTGAGCACGGCGAGGTCCCGACGCGCGTCGAAGACGATGACGCGCGCGCGCAGCGTCTGGTCAGCGCTCTCGACCCGCACCTCGTCGGCGCCGGCGACGACGTGGGCATTGGTGACGATGCGGCCCGGCGAGAGCACCCAGCCGGTGCCCTCCTGGCCGCGCTGGCACGACTGAGACTGGGTCGTCACCTTGACGACGGACCGGCCGGCCGCGCGGATCGCCGCCGACTGCGCGACAGCGGGGTCGGGGTCCTGCACCGGCGTGATCGGCTCGGGTGCCAGATCGCCGAACACCTGCGGGAAGCCCTGGCTCGACAGGAAGCCGCGGAAGCTCGCGAAGACCTGGCCGGTCTGCTCGGGGACGACGGAGTTGACGACCTGCAGCACCTTCGAGTCGGCCATCGCCTTGGACAGCGCCGGGTTGCCGGCCGTGCGCAGCGCACCGCCGATGAACCAGATGATGAGGCTGGCGGCGACCATGACGACGATGCCACCGAGGACCGAGTCGACCTGACGCAGCGAGGTCTGGCCGACGCGGCGCCGGATCCGTGCCCCGAGGAGGCTGCCGAGGTACTGGCCGAGCCACCCGAACGCGACGACACCGAGGATGAGCACGAGCACCCGGGTGCGGTCGTTGTCGGCAACCGACTGCCACCGTGCCAGCATCTCGGGGAGCTGCCACACCGCGAACATCGCGAAGGCGAAGAAGCCGACGAGCGAGAAGACGCTCTGGATCAGCCCCTGCCGGTAGCCGGAGTAGCCGTACGCCAGCAGGAGCAGGACCAGGGCGATGTCGAGCACGACACTGCCGGTCATGACCGCCTCCCTCCGAGGTAGCGCTCGGGGAGCTCGCGCCGGATCTCAGGATCCCACGGCCGGGAGAGTCCGCCGAGCTCGAGGACGCTGCTGACGAGCCCGGCGGTGAAGCCCCACAGGAGCAGGTGGTCGAGGTCGAAGCCCGGTCCGACGTAGCCCGAGGGATGCGTCACCGAGAAGCGGGTGGCCGGGTCGACGAGGTGCGAGACGGGTACCGAGAGCACGTCGTGCACCTCTGCCGGGTCGCGGACCCCGATCGGCGAGGGCTGCGCCCACCAGCCGAGCACCGGCGCGACGACGAACTGGGCCGGAGCGAGGAAGAGCGAGGGCAGCTGGGCGACGACGTCGACCCCAGCCGGGTCGATGCCCGTCTCCTCCTCGGCCTCGCGCAGCGCGGTGGCGACGAGGTCGTCGTCCCCGGGGTCGCGGGAGCCGCCCGGGAAGGCGATCTGGGCCGGCTGGGTGCGCATCGTGTGCGAGCGCTCGATGAGCACGACGTGCTCGCCGTCGTCGTCGGCGCCGGCGGGTGGGGGGCCGAAGAGGATGAGGACCGCCGACTCGCGGCCGCCCTCCTCCGGCGGCAGGAAGCGGGAGAACCACTCGGGCGCGACCTCCTCGAGGCGCACCGCGAGCTCGTCCATCCACGCCGGACGCGGCACGGTCCCCGCCCCGGGCGTCGGGGAGGGCTCGATGGAACCCGACCTGCCGGCATACGCGATCCGGCTGAGCGTGTGGGTCACTTCGGCGCCAGCTCGTACTTCAGGAGCTTCGCCGCCTTGTCGGGGTCGGTCTCGCCGGCGCCGTAGCTGGGGCACCAGCGCGCGACCGGGCACGCCCCGCAGGCCGGCTTCTTCGCGTGGCACGTGCGGCGGCCGTGGAAGATGACGACGTGGCTGAGCATCGTCCAGTCCTTGCGCATGAAGAGCGCGCCGACCTCGTGCTCGACCTTGACCGGGTCCTCCTCCTCGGTCCAGCCGAAGCGGCGGGCGAGGCGGCCGAAGTGGGTGTCGACGGTGATGCCGGGGACGCCGAAGGCGTTGCCGAGCACGACGTTGGCCGTCTTGCGGCCCACACCCGGGAGCGTCACGAGGTCCTTGAGGCGCGGCGGCACCTCGCCGTCGAAACGCTCGACGAGGGCGATCCCGAGCTTGATGAGCGAGTCGGTCTTGGCGCGGTAGAAGCCGGTCGGCTGGATGATCGTCTCGAGCTCGGTGCGGTCGGCGTTCGCGTAGTCGGCGGCCGTCGGGTACTTCGCGAAGACGATCGGCGTCACCTTGTTGACCCCGACGTCGGTCGTCTGCGCCGACAGGATCGTCGCGACGAGCAGCTCGAGGGGTGTGCTGAAGTCGAGCTCGCAGTGGGCGTACGGGTAGCGCTCATGGAGGGAGCGGTACATCTTCCGGGCGCGCCGGGTCCGCGCCACAGGGGTCTCGTCGTCGATCACGAGGGCTCGGGGGGACACGGACGACACTGTATGCCGCCCCGCTGTCACCCGCTGTCCGCCTCCGTGGGGCGGTCGGTCGGGCGCGTTCGTCCAGGGTTTGGTGCGGTTGCGTCCGGGGCGCGTCCAAGGTTTCGCGCGAAGCGAACCAGAGGTGGGTACGTCCTGCATGCACAGGAGGAGTCCGACATGTCAACCGAAACGCGCACCCAAGCCCCAACGCCCACAACGGCGCCCGGGCTGCTCGCCCCCGACGAGCGGCACGGGCTCGAGACGACCCTCGACCTGCTGGCCGGGATGGACCTCGCCCACGCCTCCGACGACGACGTCGTCCGGGCCCTCGAGCTCATGGTCACCCATGCCGAGTTCCCCTGCCTCGGGGCCAAGTCCGTCTTCCGCCGCGGCAGCGTCGCGCACGTCGTCCTCGACGACATGTCCGGCCCGGACGTCCCGACGCAGCTGCTGGAGCGGCTCGCCGCCTTCGCCGGGTCCATCGAGGGCGAGAGCGGCTTCCACTCCTTCATCGCCACCTTCCGAGGGCCCCTACCCACCGACGAGGCCGGGTTCGAGGCGTCCCTCTTCGGGCTCCTCCAGCGGCTCCACGACGCCGACGACAGTTCATGGGCGGACGGCGTGGGCTCGGACCCCAACGACCCGCACTTCGCCTTCTCCGCCGGCGGCACGGCGTACTTCATCGTCGGTCTGCACCCGGCCGCCTCGCGGGTGGCCCGGCGCGCGCCGCTACCCACCCTCGTCTTCAACCCGCACGACCAGTTCGAGGAGCTGCGGGCCGAGGGACGCTTCGACGGCATGCGCACGACGATCCGGCGGCGCGACGAGGACCTCCAGGGCTTCGTCAACCCGATGGTCGCCGACCACGGCGACAGCAGCGAGGCCATGCAGTACTCCGGGCGGCATCACCAGGGCGGCTGGGAGCCGCCCCTCGACGTCCACGACGCCGACTAGACGCACGCACGACCCGACACACGACCGAGGACCACAGGGGAGCAAGGATGACGATCTCGCAGGACGCCCGACTCACGACGGACCGACTGTTCGGCCCCGGCGGCCCGGTGCTGCAACCGGCCGGCGACTACCGTGACGGCATGGACCTGACCCGGCTCGCCCCCCAGACCGGAGCCGCCTTCGTCCTCAGGGCCGGGCAGCGACTCACCGTCATCGACCCGACCGGCGAGCAGGTCAGCGACTTCTTCGCCGTCATGGACGACGACCGCGACGAGTGGTTCAGCTCGGGCCGCACCATCGACTACGCCAACTCGACCGCCGTGACGACCGGCAGCGTGCTCTACAGCAACCGGAGCAGGCCGATGGCGACCGTCGTCGAGGACACGTGCGGGCACCACGACATCCTGCTGACGCCGTGCTCGCGGCAGACCTTTGACCTGCTCTACCCCGAGTTCGAGGGCGCCTACCACCCGAGCTGCTTCGAGAACCTCGCGACGAACATGGCGGCCTTCGGCGTCGAGCCCGACCGCATCTCGACGACGCTCAACATCTTCATGAACGTGTGGAACGAGCGCGACGGCGAGCTGCACATCGACCCGCCGACCTCGAAGGCGGGTGACCGCTTCGTCCTGCGTGCCGAGGCCGACCTCGTCGTCGGCCTGACCGCCTGCTCGGCCGAGAAGTCCAACAACGGAGTCTGCAAGCCGATCGACTACCGCATCGACGACTGAGACGCGCGGCCCGAAACCCCTGTGGTGGCAGGGCGACGGCGGAGGCGACGTGGCACACTGACCCCGTGGATCTCGACGTGGTGAGGCGTGCGCCCCTGTTCAAGGCTCTGGACGACGAGGCGGCCTCCGCGCTGCAGTCGGAGATGAGCCGGTCGCACATGGAGCGCGGCGACGTGCTCTTCCACGAGGGAGACCGGGGCGACACGCTCTACGTCATCGCCGAGGGCAAGATCAAGCTCGGCCGCACGAGCCCCGACGGACGCGAGAATCTCGTCGCCATCCTCGGCCCGGGCGAGATGTTCGGCGAGCTCAGCCTCTTCGACCCGGGCCCGCGCACCATGACGGCCACGGCCGTCGCCGAGACGCAGCTCCTCGGCCTCGGCAACGACTCCCTCACGGCGATCCTCACCGGCCGCCCCGAGGTCTCCAAGGCCCTGCTCGCGGCGCTCGCGCAGCGCCTGCGCCGCACCAACGCCCACCTCGCCGACCTCGTCTTCACCGACGTCCCCGGTCGCGTCGCCAAGGCGCTGCTCGACCTGTCCGAGCGCTTCGGCCGCCCCGTGGAGGGCGGCATCATGGTCTCCCACGACCTGACCCAGGAGGAGCTCGCGCAGCTCGTCGGCGCCTCCCGCGAGACGGTCAACAAGGCGCTCGCGGACTTCGCGACGCGCGGCTGGCTGCGGCTCGAGGCGCGCGCCGTGCTCCTGCAGGACGTCGAGCGGCTCAAGCGCCGCGCTCGCTGACTCGCGCCTCCCACCCGGTTGAGGTGGACACGCGGGCAGAACCCCTCGCCGAACACCTCAACCGCTGAAGGTCCAGCCGTCCGGACCGTTGCGCACGATGCGGTCGGCGCCGCCGGTGGCCAGGACGAGCGCCGCGTTGACGTCGTCGTTGCGGGCCACCCAGGCCTCGGCCTCGGCCGGCGCCTTGCCGAACCGGACGTGGCGCTCGACGAGCCGCGACCGTCGCAGGACGTCGTCCCCCGACACGAACCAGACCTCGGCGAGCTGGGCCCTGGCCCGCGCCCACCGCTCCTCGGGGAGCAGCAGGTAGTTGCCCTCGGTGACGACGAGGCGGGCGGCCGGGGGCACGACCGTGGCCGCCGCGATCGGCTGCTCGAGCGTCCGCTCGAAGCCGGGCGCGTAGACCCACGAGTCGGGCTGCTCGACGAGACGACGCAACAGGGCGGCATACCCGTCGGCGTCGAAGGTGTCCGGCGCGCCCTTGCGCGACCGCGAGCCGAGCCGGTCGAGCTGGGCGTCAGCGAGGTGGAAGCCGTCCATCGGCACGTGGGCGACCCAGTCCGCACCCTTGCGAGCCGCGACGGCCTCGACCAGCGCCACCGCGAGGGTCGACTTGCCCGCCCCCGGCGCGCCGGCGATGCCGAGCACGGCCCGGCGGCGGTCGCCCACGAGCGCCACCGCGGCAGCCACGAGCTCCTCGATGCCATGCACGGTCGGAGTCTCCCACCTCGTCACGGGTGGGTGCGGAGGTACTCCAGCTGCGCCTGCACCGACAGCTCCGCCGCCGGCCAGACGCTCCGGGGCACGTCGGCGTAGACCTCCTCGACGACCGCGTATGCCGTCTGCGCACCTCGGGTGACCGCGTCGCGCACCTGCCCCAGCCGTTCGGCGCGGTGCCTGAGGTAGAAGGTCACGGTGGCGGCCGCGTCGGCGACGAACGGCCCGTGGCCCGGGAGCAGGCTCGTGACGTCACCGGCCCGGGTCAGGGCCTCGATGCGGTCGAGGGAGGCGAGGTAGGCCTCGAGGCTGCCGTCAGGCCAGGCGACGACGGTCGTGCCGCGCCCGAGGATCGTGTCGCCGGTGAGCAGGGTGTCGTCGGCGGGGAGGACGAACGAGAAGGAGTCGCTCGTGTGTCCGGGCGTCTCCACGGCCAGGATCTCGAGCCCGCCGACCGTGATGGCCTCGCCGGCCCACAGGTCGTCGTGCCCGCGCCCGAAGGCCCGCACCGGGGCGCCGGTCAGCTCGTGGAACCGGTCGGCGCTCTCGGCGTGGTCGTCGTGCCCGTGGGTGAGGAGGGTCAGCGCGACCCGGCGGCCGGAGTCGGCGACGCGACGCAGAACGTGCTGGAGGTGGTGCTCGTCGAGCGGGCCCGGGTCGACGACGACGACCTCGTCAGAGCCCGGCTCGGCGAGCAGCCACGTGTTCGTGCCGTCGAGGGTCATCGGCGACGGGTTGGGGCAGAGCACGCACTCGGCGCGCTCGCTCGTGATGCCGCCGTGCCAGCCGGGGTCGGCCGCGGTGCCGATCACCGCGACACGTCCCGGGGCCGGCCCGACGACGTCACCGGGCTCATCGTTCGACGATCTCCATGGCCGGCCCGCCGGGGCCGTCGACGACCTCCGGCATGATGAGCGGAAGGTGCTCACTGTGCACGACCACGTCTGCGGCAGAAGGCGCGTCGCGGATCTCCTCCACGCACACGACCGTCGGGGGCAGCATGAGAGCCGACCCGGCGGAATACGCCCTCAGCAGCTCGGAGGGCACCACCCACGTGGCCTGGTCGGCCTCGGTGGTCTCGCCGTCGGCCACCTGGAGCGGCGGCATGAGAGCGGCGAAGAACCACGTGTCGTAGCGGCGCGGCTCGAAGACCGGGGTCAGCCAGTGCGCCTTGGCGACGATGAGGTCGGAGCGCAGGACCAGCCCCTTGTCGCGGAGGACGTCGGCCAGCGAGAGCCGGCGGTCGACGAGCGCGAGGCGGATGTCGAGCCACTCGGGGCCGTCGACCATGGCGAGCGGTCCGCTCGCCGACGGGCTCGCCAGGAGCACGCCGCATTCCTCGAAGACCTCGCGGATCGCGGCCGCGACGTACATCTGGGCCTCCGAGGGCGAGCAGCCGAGCCGGTCGGCCCACTCGGACGGAGAGGGACCCGCCCACGGCAGGCCGATCTCGCCGTCGCGGTCGTCGACGGAACCGCCGGGGAAGACCATCATGCTCGGCGCGAACTCCATCTCGGAGACGCGCCGCAGCATGAAGACCTCGGGTCCGTCCACGCCGCCGGCGCCGTCACGCACGAGCATGACGGTGCTGGCGCGGCGGGGTTCGGCCTCGTCCCAGCGCTCCCCCGCGAGCCAGCGGGTCGCGGTGTCGGAGATGCCGGGCGTCGTGGTCAGGGGGAACCGGCGACCCACGGTGCCGGTCACCTGGCGCTCACCTGCCGTCATCGTGGCATCACCCGCACTCACCGGGCGACGGAGACGATGACCTCGACCTCGACGGGTGCGTCCAACGGGAGCGCAGCGACACCGACGGCCGAACGGGCATGGATCCCCTTGTCACCAAACGCCTTGACGAGCAGCTCGCTCGCGCCGTTGATGACCCCGGGCTGGCCGGTGAAGCCCGGGTCGGAGGCGACGAAACCGACGACCTTGACGACACGGGTCACCGTGTCGAGGTCGCCGATCTCGGACTTGATCGCCGCGATCGCGTTGAGGGCACACGTCTCGGCGAGGGACTTTGCGGTCTCGGCGTCCACCTCGGCGCCGACCTTGCCGGTCGCGGCGAGGGAACCGTCGACCATAGGCAGCTGACCAGAGGTGAACACGAGGTCGCCCTCACGGACGACGGGGACGTAGGCGGCGACGGGCGGCACGACCTCGGGCACGGTGAGGCCGAGCTCGGACAGGCGGTCTTCGACTGCAGACATGGTGCGGTGACTCCTCAGGACTTCGGGCGCTTAAAGTAGGCGACGAGGCTCGTGCCGTCGGGACCGTTGACGATCTGGACGAGCTCCCACCCGTCCGCCCCGAAGTTGTCGAGGATCTGCTTGGTGTTGTGGATCAGAAGCGGTGCGGTGAGGTATTCCCACTGGGTCATGGCCATCACCCTACTCAGTGTCACCACGGCTCTCTCGGGGTGCGTCGGTGGCGCGGGTGACACCATGACGCCCATGACGCGCAGCCCCTCGACGACGTCCCCCGCGAGCGCCTCGACGCGCTCCTACGGCAGCGACCCCGCGCAGGTCTACGACGTCATCCCGCCGGCGTCGGGTGCGCCTGCGGCGAGGGGCACCGTCGTCGTCGTCCACGGCGGGTTCTGGCGGGCGCAGTACGACCGCGAGCACGCGCTCCCCGAGGCCCGCGCCTTCGCGGCGGCGGGCTACCACGTGGTGCTGGCGGAGTACCGCCGAGTCGGTATGCCGGGTGGCGGCGTCCCCGGGACCCTCGACGACGTGCGCGACCTCGTCGCGTCGATCGCGTCGCAGCCTGACCTGCCGAAGTCGCTCGTCCTCGTCGGCCACTCCGCCGGCGGGCACCTCGTCACGTGGGCGGCGGGCCAGCCGTGGGCGTCGGAGCGCGGCATCGCCGGTGTGGTCTCGCTGGCCGGGGTCGTCGACCTCGGTGCCGCGGACCGGCTGCACCTCGGGTCCGACGCCACGCGTGACTTCGTCGGGTCGGGACCGGGCAAGGCGGCGTGGACCTCGGCCGACCCGATGTCGACGCTGCCTCCGAAGGTGCCGGTGCGGCTCGTCAACGGGGCCGACGACGACACCGTGCCGCTGGGCGTGGCCGATGACTACGTCGCGAGGGCCAAGGCCGCCGGCGGCGACGTGACCGAGCAGGTCGTGCCCGGAGCCGACCACTTCGCCGTCATCGACCCGACGACGCCCGCCTTCACGGCCGTCCAGGCGGCAGTAGCCACCCTCCTCCCACCCAGTTGAGGTAAACCCGCCGCCGTTTCCGCGGCGTGGATACCTCAAACGCGGCGTCGTCCACATCCGGTCGCACCGGCTCGGAGTTGTCCCCAGGCTGGTTCGCCGACCGCCCCCGGCGACCCGCGCGGCTGCAGGGTCGGGTCATGAGATCCACCCGGCGCCGTGAGAGGGCCCGCGTCGTCGACGCCGCAGACCTCGGCGTGGTCTCTCGCGCCTCGCTGCGAGCACACGGGATCAGTGCCGCCGACGTGCGGGCAGAGGTCAGGGCCCACCGCTGGACGACGCACGGCCTGCAGACGGTGGCCCTGCACACCCGACCACTCGGTCAGGAGGAGCTGCAGTGGCGCGCGGTCTGGGAGACCGGCGCCGACGTCGCGGCCCTCGATGGCGTGACCGCTCTACTCGCGGCCGGGATGAAGGGCCACTGCGACGATCGCGTCCATCTCTCCGTCGTCCACTCCCACACGGTCAAGCGACTACCGGGGGTTCGAGTGCACAAGATCACGCGCCGCCACGACCGCGAGCTCGAGCCACACGGCATACCCCGAGTTCGGCCGGCCGTGGCCGCGATCCGGGCCGCTCACTGGGCCGACTCGGATCGGCAGGCCGCCTTGCTGCTGGTCCTGCCGACGCAGCAGGGGCTCGTTCGGGCGTCAGATCTGCTGGAGACGGCGCGGACGATCCGCGGGCGTCGACGGCGCGCCTTCGTGGGTGGAGTCGTCAAGGACATCGCGCTCGGTGCGCAGTCTTTGGGCGAGCTCGACTTCGCCCGACTCTGCCGTGCCCGGGGGCTCCCCGAACCGGACCGGCAGGTCGTACGCCGAGGACCGAAGGGCCGGATCTACCTCGACGTCCGCTGGCGCTGCGGGGTCGTCGTCGAGATCGACGGCATCCAGCACACGTGGGGCCTCGCACCCGTCCTCGATGCTCTGCGCCAGAACGGCGTGACGCTCTCGCGCGACACGGTGCTGCGCATCCCCAACATCGGGCTGCGCCTGCACGAGAACGCCTTCATGGACCAGGTGGCGCAGGCGTTGCAGCAACGCGGCGCTTTGAGGTGATGCGGTCGACGAATTGGCGGCGTGTTCACCTCTAACCGGGGCGCGTCCGGGCGCGCCCTAAGGTGGAGGGGTGACGACCGGCCCCACCGACCCCTCCTGGGCGCGAGCGCGGCTGCACGTCGTCACCGGCAAGGGCGGCACGGGCAAGACGACCGTCGCCTCGGCCATCGCGCTGGCCCTCGCGTCGGCCCATGCCCACGTGCTGCTCACCGAGGTCGAGGGCCGGCAGGGCATCAGCCAGACCTTCGACGTCCCCCCGCTCGGCACCGACGAGACCCGCATCGTGCGCCTGCCCGGCGGCGGCGAGGTCGTCGGCCTGGCCATCGAGCCCAAGGCCGCGCTCCTCGAGTACCTCCAGCTCTTCTACAAGCTCGGCCGCGCCGGCAAGCTCCTCGAGAAGTTCGGCGCCATCGACTTCGCGACGACCATCGCCCCCGGCGTCCGGGACGTCCTGCTCATCGGCAAGATCTACGAGGCCAACCGCCGCCGCCGGGACGGCAAGCACAAGGGCGACGCACCCCCTGTCTACGACGGCATCGTCCTCGACGCGCCGCCGACCGGACGCATCGGACGCTTCCTCTCGGTCAACTCCGAGGTGGCCGACCTCGCCCGCGTCGGACCGATCGCCTCGCAGGCCGGCTCGATCACCCGCCTGCTCGAGTCCGAGCAGACCGTCGTCCACCTCGTGACCCTCCTCGAGGAGATGCCCGTGCAGGAGACCCTCGAGGCCATCGCCGACCTCCGGGCCAAGGGCCTGCACCCGGGCGCGATCATCGTCAACATGGTGCGCGAGCCGCTCCTCGACGACACGGCGCTCGAGCAGGCGCGCGCGGGCCGGCTGCACAAGCCGTCGATCCGCACCCAGCTCGGCGAGGCCGGCGTCAAGGCCACACCGGAGCTCGTCGACGGCCTGCTCGAGGAGGCCCGCGACCACGCGCAGCGGATCGACCTCGAGCGCGAGCAGCTCGCACTCCTCGAGGCCACCGGCCTGCCGATCGCCGAGCTGCCCGCACTCCCGGGCGGCGTCGACTCGGGCTCGGTCCGCGAGCTCGCCGACCTCCTCGTCCCGCTCTTCCACCGCGCCGGAGCGCCGACCGGGAACGAGCAGGCCCACGCATGAGCCCCGGACCCGTCTCGACCAAGGCGCCCCTCCTCGACATCGACGCCCTCATCGACGATCCGGCGACGCAGATCGTCGTGTGCTGCGGTTCAGGCGGCGTCGGCAAGACCACGACCGCCGCCGCCCTCGGCCTGCGCGCCGCGGAGTCGGGCCGCAAGGTCGTCGTCCTGACGATCGACCCCGCCCGCCGCCTGGCCCAGTCGTTGGGTCTCACCGAGCTCGACAACACCCCTCGGCCGGTCACCGACATCGACACGGCGGCCGGCGGCAGCCTCCACGCGATGATGCTCGACATGAAGCGGACCTTCGACGAGGTCGTCATCGCCCACACCGAGCCGGGCAAGGCCGAGCAGATCCTCGCCAACCCCTTCTACCAGGCCGTGAGCAGCTCCTTCGCCGGCACGCAGGAGTACATGGCGATGGAGAAGCTCGGCCAGCTCAAGGCGAGCGCCGGCACCGAGGACGCCCCGTGGGACCTCATCGTCGTCGACACCCCGCCGTCCCGCTCCGCCCTCGACTTCCTCGACGCCCCGAACCGCCTCGGCAGCTTCCTCGACGGACGCTTCATCCGTCTGCTCACCGCGCCGGCCAAGGCGGGCGGGCGCGCCGGCCTCAAGGTCTTCGGCGTGGGCGTCCAGATCGTCACCTCGACGATGACCAAGATCCTCGGCGGCCAGATGCTCAGCGACGTGCAGACGTTCGTCAACGCGCTCGACACGATGTTCGGCGGCTTCCGCGAGCGTGCGGACGAGACCTACCGCCTGCTCTCCGAGGACGGCACGGCCTTCCTCGTCGTCGCCGCACCGGAGCGCGACGCGCTCCGCGAGGCGTCCTACTTCGTCGACCGCCTCGAAGCGGACGGTATGCCGCTCGCCGGGCTCGTCGTCAACCGCATCGGTCGCGTCTCGGCGACCGGGGTCACCCCGTCGCGCGCGCTCGCCGCCGCGGAGTCGCTCGAGGAGAGCGGCGGACCGAAGTCGGCATCCAACGCCGCCGGCCTGCTGCGGTTGCACGCATCGCTCGTGCGCACGGCCGAGCGACAGCGCGAGCTCGCGGACCGCTTCTCACGGTCACACCCCGGTATACCCGTCGCGCACGTGCCGGCGCTGGGACGCGACGTCCACGACCTCGACGGCCTGCGGGAGATCGGGCATGCGTTAGCGGGGTCGTGACCCACCCTCAGGTGGCCACGGCCCCGCTCACGTACGACGTGGACCGACCGGCGAACGGTCGGCGTGAAGCCGGCTCAGTCGTGCTTGACCTGTGAGGCCATGCCCGAACGGAGCGCCGACTTCCAGGACGTGATGTCCGGACGCTTGCGGAGCAGGGCCCGGCGCTCGCGCTCGGTCATGCCTCCCCAGACGCCGAACTCGGTCCGGTTGTCGAGAGCCTCGGCCAGGCACTGCGCGAGAACAGGACACGTCTTGCAGACGGCCTTCGCGTCGTGCTGGGCCTTGCCTCGGACGAACAGAGCATCCGGGTCCACGCCTGAACAGCTGGCCTGACTGGCCCACTCGTTCACCCACGGATCCACGATTGCGACAGCACTCATTTTGTTTCCCCTCCCCGCCCGGCGCCTCCCATGACATCCGGACTGACCGCGGACCGTCCCACCGATCCTGATCATGTGGACCCCCCTAAGGCCCAAACGAGACATTACGAGCGCTGGGCCGCGCCGGACATAGCCTCTATGGACCATTTAGTTGGGACGGTGACTAGTCACCTGGACCTCGGACCCCTGGTCATCCAGAGGCGCGAGCGGGTGGTTTGAGACACCTGCAGACCCGGGTGGCTGCACAAGTCCAGTGGCCATAGGGTGAGCGGTTACCCTTGGGCCCATGTCTTCACGCACTACCTCGATCGGTGGCGTCATCAGCCTGCTCGGCGCGTTTCTCGCGTCCGCGCTCGTGCTCGGACTGCTCGCCGCCGGCCTGGTGATGCCCGCGGTGGGCGCCACCGGCGCGCTCGCGCGCAGCGGCGTCGACGTCTTCAACGAGCTCCCGAGCGAGTTCACGACCGACCCGCTGGCCCAGACCTCCCGCATCCTCGCCGCTGACGGCACCGTCATCGCGACGCCGCAGGAGCAGAACCGCACCATCGTGCCGCTCAACAAGATCGCGCCGATCATGCGTGAGGCCCAGGTCGCGATCGAGGACCACCGCTTCTACGACCACGGTGGCATCGACATCCAGGGCACGGCCCGCGCCGTCATCTCCAACCTGCGCAACGGCTCGTCCGTCGGCGCCTCGTCGCTCACCCAGCAGTACGTCAAGATCTCGCTCCAGTACTCCGCCCTCAGCTCCGGCAACGAGGAGGCGGCCGCCGAGGCCGTCAAGAAGGACTACATGCGCAAGCTCAAGGAGCTGAAGTACGCCATCACGCTGGAGAAGAAGCTGACGAAGGACGAGATCCTCGAGGGCTACCTCAACCTCGTCTACTACGGCGACCGCGCCTACGGCGTCGAGGCCGCGGCCCAGCACTACTTCAGCGTCCACGCCGACAAGCTCTCCCTGTCGCAGGCCGCACTCCTCGCCGGGCTGACGCAGAACCCCGGCACCACCGACCCGGTGAACTTCCCGAAGAAGGCCCTGGCCCGACGCAACGTCGTGCTCGACCGCATGCACGAGCTCGGCCGCATCACCGACAAGCAGTGGCAGGCCGCCAAGAAGCGCACGCTCAAGCAGGACATGCGCGTGACGCAGCCGAAGAGCACGTGCCTCGCCTCGCCCTACCCGTACTGGTGCGACTTCATCGTCAACTACGCCCTGACGATGCCGCAGCTCGGCAAGACGCTCGAGGAGCGCAAGCGCACCCTCTACCGCGGCGGCGTCACGATCACGACGACCCTCGACCCGAAGCTGCAGGACTACGCGCAGAAGGAGATCACCAAGAAGGTGCCGATCGGCAACAAGGCCCGGATCGGCTCCGCGGCCTACGTCGCCGACCCCAACACCGGCAAGGTGCTCGCCTTCGCCCAGAACACCGCCTACTCCGTCACCAAGGACGCCGGCGGCGAGACGGGCATCAACTGGGCCCTCGACAAGAAGTACGGCGGGTCCGGCGGGTTCCAGTTCGGCTCGACCGCCAAGGCATTCGCCCTCGTGACGGCCATGCAGTCCGGCATGACGACGAAGTCGTCGGTCAACGCCAAGGCGGCCGGCGGCGAGAGCAAGGCGACGTACACGCCCAAGGAGTGGCCCGGCGGCACCGCCAACTGCGGTCCGGGCGACACGTGGAAGGTGCGCAACGACACCCCGTTCAAGGGCGGCAACATCTCGCTCATGGAGGCCACGGCGCTGTCGACCAACACCGCCTTCGTCGCCCTCGTCGAGCAGCTCGGCGGCTGCAAGGTCCGCGACACGATGATCCGCCTGGGTCTGCACCGCTCCGACGGCCAGACGATCGGCAGGTACGCCCCGCAGTACATCCTCGGTGGCGACGACGTCTCCCCGCAGGGTGTGGCGCACGCCTACGGCGTCCTCGCCGCAGACGGCAAGAAGTGCCCGATGGTGGCCATCACGAAGATCACGCAGGGCGGCAAGAACGTCGCCCTGCCGGCGTCGAAGTGCGACCAGGTCGTCGAGCCGGACGTCGCCAAGGCGACCGACAAGTTCCTCGAGTACAACATGACCCACGGCTCGGGCATCCGGAACCAGCTCAACGACGGCACCCGTGAGTCGGCCGGCAAGACCGGTACCGCCAACAACAACAACGAGTCGTGGTTCGTCGGCTACACGCCGCAGCTCGTGACGGCCGTCTGGGTCGGCACGCCCTACGACCCGGTGACCCGCGTCATGAAGAACGTCCGCGTCGGCGGCGAGTTCTACCCGGTCATGCACGGAGCGGCCATCGCTGCGCCGATCTGGAAGGCCATCATGAACAAGGCCCTCGACGGCCAGCCCGAGGTCAAGTTCGGGGATCCGGCCGACAAGTACCTCGGCACCGACACCGCCAACCAGACGGTGACTCCGGGCCAGCTGCCCGCCGTCGTCGGGCGGTCCGTCGCCGAGGCCGAGTCCCTGCTCCAGGCGGCGGGCTTCCAGACGCAGGTCGGCGGGACGATGTCCTCGCAGGTGCCGCAGGGCCTCGTGGCGGGCATCTCGCCCTACCAGTCGCCGCCGCCCGGCAGCATGATCACGATCTACACCTCGCGCGGCGGGTTCCGACAGGCACTCCCCGCCCCGCAGACGACCGTCTTCACCCCCGGCGGCACCGGCGGCGGTGGCGGTGGCGGCGGCGGCGGGAACGGCAACGGCCACGGAGGCGGCAAACCGACCAAGCCGCCAGGCCGCGGTTGACCCAGCGATGACGAAGGCCCGACGCGATGCGCGTCGGGCCTTCGTCGTCCGTCGGCGACGTGGGTGGGCCTCAACCCGCGAGCACCCGGCGCACGATGGCGGCGACGCGTCCACCCTCGGCGCGGCCGGCCACGGCAGCGTTGGCGGCCTTCATCGCGAGGCCCATCTGCGGCATACCCGTGGCGCCGGAGGCGGTGACCGCCTCTCGGACGATCGCCTCGAGCTCGTCGTCGCCGAGCTGCGTCGGCAGGTACGCCTCGAGGACGGCGAGCTCCGCGTCCTCCTTGGCCGCGAGCTCCGGGCGTCCCGCGCCGACGTATGCCGTCGCCGCCTCACGACGCTTCTTGGCTTCCTTGGTGAGGACCTTGAGGACGTCGTCGTCCGTCAGCTCGCGGTGCTCGGTCCCGGCGACCTCCTCGTTGGTGACGGCGGTGAGGGCCATCCGCAGCGAACCGGCCCGGACCTGGTCGCGCTCGCGCATCGCGGACGTCAGGTCGGACTTCAGCTGCTCCTTGAGGGTGCTCATGGGGCCAGTCTGTCAGGTCGGCCACGCGGGCCCCGACCGGTTTGTCGGGGGTGCGGCCCTCGGGTGCGAGGATGGGCCCCATGCGTGCCGTGACCAAGACCGTCCTGGGCCTGGGGATCGCCGGCGCCGGGGTGCTCGGCTGGGCCTCGCTCGTCGAGCGCAACGCCTTCGTGCTGCGTCGCTTCGACGTGCCGGTGCTGCCCGACGGCGCCGAGCCAATGCGGGTGCTGCACCTGTCCGACCTGCACCTGCTGCCGCGCCAGCGCGCGAAGCGCTCCTGGGTGCACAGCCTCGCCTCGCTCGACCCTGAGCTCGTCATCACGACGGGAGACAACATCGCGGCCCCCGATGCCGTGCCCGCGCTGCTCGACGCGTACGACCGGCTCCTCGGCATCCCCGGCGTCTTCGTCCTTGGGTCCAACGACTACTTCGCCCCCAAGCTGAAGAACCCCCTCGGCTACCTGACCCGCAACTTCGGCAAGGGCGTGGGCACGACCCAGCGGCTGCCCACGGCCGACCTCGTCCGCGGGCTCGGATCCCGTGGCTGGGTCGACCTGACGAACCGTCGGGACTCGCTCACCGTGCGCGGCCTGCGGATCGACGTGCGTGGCGTCGACGACCCGCACCTCGGCTACGACCGCCTCGACCTCGTGCGCGGGCCGGCGTCGCCCGAGGCCGACCTGACGCTCGGCGTGACGCACGCGCCCTACCAGCGGGTGCTCGACGCGTACGCTTCCGACGGCGCCGGACTCATCATCGCCGGACACACGCACGGCGGCCAGGTCTGCGTGCCCGGCTACGGCGCGCTCGTGACGAACTGCGACCTCGACACGGGCCGCGTCAAGGGCCTGTCGCGCTGGTGGCCGGGAGCCGGCTCCACGCCGTCGTCGCAGGCTCCTGAGGGCGCTGCGTGGCTCGAGGTGTCCGCCGGTCTGGGCACCGCGCCCACCGCTCCCGTACGCCTCGCCTGCCGTCCCGAAGCGACCCTCCTGACGCTCGTCCCCCGCTCGCAGGCCTGAACTGGCACGGTCCGTCGCGGCGGTCGACGAGCCCGATTCGGAGATGGGCCGGGGGCTGCGCTAGCATCTCTGCTGCTGCCTCCGGTCCACGGATCAGGGCTAGATGCAGCACCGGGGTGTGGCGCAGCTTGGTAGCGCGCTTCGTTCGGGACGAAGAGGTCGCAGGTTCAAATCCTGTCACCCCGACCATCCGCGAAGGGCCTGCTGGAAACGACGAAGTCGTTCCAGCAGGCCCTTCGGCTGTCGGGGGACGACATCCGAGGAGGAGCGGCGGCCGACGTGGAGTCCTAGTGTTCGACGACGTGGTCGCCGTGCTGGTAGTGGCGGTGCCCATCGTGCAGGTGATCCACGTGGTTGCCGTGCTGGACCGTCTCGCACCCGTCGCCCTCGGCGTGGGCGTCACTGTGGTCCGTGTGCACGGCCCGCTCGGCGTGACGTTCGGAGCCATGGACGTGGTCGAGGTGGTCGCCGTGCTCGACGGTCTCGCAGCCGTCGTCAGGAAGGTGCTCGTGGTCGGACGCGATCGTGTGATCGGACATCTTTCCTCCAGGGACAGGTCGGTTCACCCGCATCTTCCTCCAGCGAACCCGGGGTGCGTCAAGGGTGGGTCGCGAGCGCGTCGGACCCCTACCGGTCGGTGCGGCCGTCGATGCACTCGCGCAGCAGGTCGGCGTGCCCGCTGTGCTGGGCGTACTCCGAGATCATGTGGCCCACCACGGCCCGCACAGACATCTGTCCGCTGCCGGTCGCGAGGACGTCGTCCAACGAGGCCGTCGCGAGCGCCGCCTCGGCCAGCCGGCACTCCTCGAGCAGCCGGTCGTAGTCCGCCTGGGCCCGGGCCGGGTCGAGGTCCTCGAAGTCGGCGTCGGGTCCGAGCGCGGGGTCGTACATCGGCTCGAGGTCCTCCCCGCCGATGAACTCGCGGAACCACCCGCGCTCGACCTTGGCCATGTGCCGGACCAGCCCGAGCAACGACAGGCTGGACGGCGGGACCGAGCGCTGTGCGAGCTGCTCTCCGGTCAGGCCCGCGCACGTGTCGAGCAGCACGGCGCGACGCCAGGCGAGCCTGGCCTCGAGCAGGGTCCGCTCGTCCCCCACCGGCTCGAACTGCGGCAACGACACCTCAGGCGCGGTCCACGTCATCCGGACATCCTGACAGTCAGCCCCCACGCCGTCGGGGTGACCTGCCGACCCGGCCGACAGAAAATCTCGGGTGTCGAGCCCGGCGCGGCGCGACACTGGTGCGGAGGTGCCGGCCGGGCGGCCGGCCCCCGAGCAGGGACGGAGACCGCGATGAGCGACGTGCCCCCTTCAGCAGGCCGGTCCGTCGACCCCGAGGGGGCCACCGAGGGAGCAGCAGAAGGAGCCGTCGAGGGCGCCGCCGACCCGCCCTGCCTGCGCGACTCGACGACACCCGGCCTCCCCGTCTACCTGTCGACGGAGCACTGGAGCCTGCTCGGCACCCGCTCCATGACGTGGTCGGAGATCATGAGCCGGATCACGATCTACCTCACCGTCGTGTCGGCGTTCCTCGTCGTCCTGGCCCTGACCGCGCAGGCCACCGGCTTCGGCACGCCGTTCCGGGTCATGGCCGTCGGCTTCGCGTCGGCCGCCCTCGTCATGGGCTCGCTCACGGCGATCCGGGTCAACCTCGCGAGCCGGGAGGACGCCGACCTCATAAGGGCGATGAACCGGCTCCGGCACGCCTACGTCGAGCTGGCGCCCGAGCGTCGGGTCTTCGCGGGACCGAACGACGACGAGCGCTTCCCGACGCCCGACTGACGCCCGACTGACGCCCGGCCGATGCCCGCGTGGACGCCCGGCTGACGCCCGGCGGGAGCGCTACGGCTCGTCCGCCAGTGCCGTCTCGCGGACCGCCTCGGCGACGACGTCGACGAGCCGACCCGTGTGCGCCAGCATCGCGCGCTGCCGGACGGCCCCGTTGCCCTCCTCCCGCACCCGCGCGAGCCCCTCCTGCACGACCGAGAGGTCGCCCGCCGCCTGAAGTGCGGGTCCGACGTGGTCGAGCAGCGACTCGAGGACCGTCCAGCACGGCACGGGCAGTCCGGTGCGCCAGTCGAGGAGACGACCCTCGAGACCCTCGCGCCCGGCCTGCCAGGTCGCGAGCCGGAGCATCGTCGTCGACACGTCGGGCGCCGGACGGCCGAGAGCCCACTCCTGCGCAGCCGTCTCGACGAGCCCCCGGCACAGGGCGGCGACGACGACGGCCTCGTCGACCGTGAAGCACACGTCGGCGGCCCGGACCTCGACGGTCGGGTAGTGCTGGGCCAGTCGGGCGACGAAGTAGACCATCCCCTCGTCGAGGACCACGGACGACAGCACCATGTCGCGGACGAGCCGGCGGTACGCGTCCGCCGACCCGAAGGGCCCCGTCGGACCCCACGACGGCCACCGGGCGAGCTCCTGGCTCCGGTAGCTCGCGAAGCCCGAGTCCTGCCCGTTCCAGTAGGGGGAGTTCGCGCTGAGCGCGAGCAGCGCCGGGAGCCAGACCCGGATCCGGTCGAGGACGCCGACTCCCTCCTCGTCGCCCTCGACGGACACGTGCACGTGGCAGCCGCAGATGAGGTGCTCGCGGGCGGTGAGCTGGTAGCGCTCCTGCAGCCACGCGTACCTCGGCGACGTCACGGCGACCGGGCGGACGGGCAGCGGCGAGGTGGCGAGCGCAGCCACGCTCGACCCGGTCCCCCGGGCTGCCGCGACTGCCTCCGTGCGCCAGTGCCGCACCTCGTGGCGCAGCGCGTCGAGGTCGGCGGTGGGCGGCGTGTGCGTCTCGATCTGCTGCTGCTGGAACTCCCCCTCGACGGCTCCCTGCACCCCGGCGCCCGCTTCCTCGGGATTCCGCCGCGCGGCCCGTACGAGCAGCTGGGCCGACACCGACCGTGGCCGTCCGTCGTGGACGTCGACGAGCAGCATCTCCTCCTCGACACCGAGGGTCCGCACCATGGTGCTCCTTCCGGAGCACGACCGAGGACGTATGCCGTGTGGCCCGGTGACGCGCCACGGCACCGTGTGGCGCCCGGCGCGCCGGACGGCATACGCCCGTTGCTCCGCGTGACCAGTGTGGCCCGTGGTGGGCTCCGGCGGGAGGGACGAAGGGCCCGGATGTCGGACCGGCGGGAATGAACGGCGGGCGCGTGCGTTGTCCCTCTTTGTCGCCCCAACCGGCAGGAGCATCGTGTCGACCTCGTCCACCCTCGGATTTCGCTCGGAACGCGGGCCCATCCTCATCGCCCTCATGCTGTCGACGTCGCTCATCGCGCTCGACTCCACGATCCTCGCCACGGCGGTCCCCTCCATCGTCGCGGACCTCGGCGGCCTCACCCAGTTCCCGTGGCTCTTCTCCGTCTACCTGCTCGCGCAGGCGGTGTCGGTCCCCGTCTACGCCAAGCTCGCCGACACGGTCGGGCGCAAGCCGGTCATCCTCGTCGGCATCGGGCTCTTCCTGGTCGGCAGCATCCTCTGCGGGTTCGCTTGGGACATGGGCTCGCTCATCGTCATGCGAGCACTGCAGGGGCTCGGCGCCGGTGCGGTCCTGCCGATGACGACGACGATCGCCGCTGACATCTACACCGTTGCCGAGCGGGCCAAGACGCAGGGCTACATCGCGAGCGTCTGGGCCGTGTCGTCCGTCGTCGGCCCGACGCTCGGTGGCGTCTTCTCCCAGTTCGCCTCGTGGCGCTGGATCTTCTTCGTCAACATCCCGTTCTGCCTGCTCGCCGCCGGCATGATCTGGCGCAAGTACGACGAGTCCGTCGAGCGTCGCCGGCACCGCATCGACTACGCCGGGGCCACCGTCCTCACGGTCGCCTTGACCCTGCTCATCCTCGCCGTCCTCGAGGGCGGCCAGGCCTGGGCGTGGAGCTCGTGGCAGAGCATCGGCTCCTTCGCCGTAGGCGGCGTGCTCCTCCTCGCCTTCGGTCTCATCGAGCGACGGGCGGCCGAGCCGATCCTGCCGCTCGAGGTGCTGACCCGGCGGCTCATCGTCGCGACGTGCCTCATCGGCATCGGCGTCGGTGCAGTGCTCGTCGGGCTCACCTCCTACGTGCCGACCTTCCTCGAGCGCTCGACCGGCGCCACCCCCATCGTGGCGGGGCTCGCGGTCGCCGCCCTCACCATCGGCTGGCCCATCTCGGCCTCGCAGTCGGGTCGGCTCTACATGCGCATCGGCTTCCGCCCGACGGCGCTCATCGGCCTCGTCGTCGCGACCGTGGGCGCCCTCGCGCTGTGGCTCACCTCGGCCACCCCGAACGTCTTCGCCACGGCCGCGTCGTGCCTCGTCGTCGGCTTCGGCCTCGGCCTCGTCGCCACGCCCACGCTCATCGCGGCGCAGGCCTCGGTGCCGTGGAACGAGCGTGCCGTCGTCACGGGAACCAACATGTTCATGCGCTCGGTCGGCAGCGCCGTCGGCGTCGCGATCTTCGGCGCCATCGCGAACGCCGTCATCGCGTCCCATGGTGGCGAGGCGTCGAGCGAGGCGGTGCAGGCCGGCTCGACGGCCGTCTTCCTCGCCGTCCTCGTCGTCGCTCTCGTCACGGTCGCCGCCGGGCTGCTCATGCCCCACACGCGGGCTGAGGACGTCGCCCACGGCGGCTCGTCGGACAACGAGTCCACCGACCTCGCGCAGACCGAGCCCTCCACCGCCTGACCCGTAGCCACCGGCCGGCCAACCCTCGACAGGAACGAGTAGGGCTCGAGGGCATCGGGTACGTCGCCAGGGACAGCGTCACAGACCCCGACGACGAGGAGAAAGCGATGAGCGAGCACGACGACGGCACCCGGAAGGTCGCCGACCTGATCAAGGACATCCGGATCGCGATGCTGACGCACGCGGACTCCAACGGTGTCCTCGTGAGCCACCCGATGGCGACCCAGGAGGTCGAGTTCGACGGCGACGTGCTCTTCGTCGCCGAGCGCGACAGCCACAAGGCACGCGACATCGCCACGCAGTCCCCGGCGCGCGTCAACGTCGCCTACAGCTCGAACAGCTCGTGGGTGTCGCTGTCCGGCACGGCGACCATCGTCGACGACAGCGCCAAGCTCGCCGAGCTGTGGAACTCCTTCACGGGAGCCTGGCTCGAGGGTGGGCCGGAGAACCCGAACAACATCATCATCAAGGTGAGCGCCGACTCGGCCGAGTACTGGGACTCCCCCGGCGCCAAGGTCACGCAGATCGCCAACTTCGTCAAGGCGAAGGTGACCGGCGAGCGCATCGAGGGTGACAACGAGGTCGTCGACCTCTGACCGCCTGAGACGGTCGTATGCCGTCGGGTCCCCTTCGCATTGAAGGGAACCCGACGGCATACGTGCTTTCAGGCGTGCCTCAGAGGAGCCTCACGCCGCGCCCTTGACGAGCCGCATGACGGCTCGCTCGAGCGCGTCGCGGTCGCGCACCCGCACGAGCTCGCCCAGCTCGAGTCGGGTGCGATCGGCCTTGGTCAGGCGCGACAGGCTGCGTGCGATGGTGCGGCCAACGGCGTACTCGTCGAGGACGCGGGGGTCGACGTACGAGCTGCGGGCGACCGCGGGCGTGTTGCCGAGGTGCTCGGAGACGACCTTCATCGCGTCCTTCTCGGCGCGCTTGAGCTCGCGCTCGGAGTCGACGGGGCCGGTCCGCGCGAGCGCGACGGCAGCCGTCACGGTGGCCGCCCAGGTGCGCAGGTCCTTGACGGTGTACTCCTCGCCGACGAGCTCCTTGAAGGCGACGTTGAGGTCGCTCGAGCGCAGCTCGTGCCAGCCGTTCGTGTCGCGGTAGGCCAGCAGGCGCTCACCCGGATAGCCACTTCGCTTGAGGGACAACACGATCCGCGCCAACAGCTGGTCGGTCATGACGGCCTCGCGGGTGACGCCCGACTTCGCCGGGAACTCGAAGGTGACGTCCTCACCGCTCACCGTGACGTGGGAGCGGAGCAGCGTCGCGACGCCGTGCGAGCCGTGCTCGGCCTCGTACTCCTCTCCGCCGCTGCGGAAGAGCCCGGCGTCGAGCATCCGCAGGCCGGCGGCGGTGACGCGCTTCCGCGTCAGGCCGTTGGTGCGCAGGTCGGCCGCGATCTGCTTGCGGGCGGCCGGCAGCTTGCGGGCCAGCACGATGACGCGGTCGTGCTTCTCGCGGCCGCGCGCCTCGTGCCAGGCGTCGTGGTAGAGGTACTGACGCCGCCCCGCGTCGTCGGTGCCGACGGCCTGGATGTGGCCGTTCGGGTGCGGGCTGATCCAGACGTCCTGCCAGGCCGGCGGGATGACGAGTGCGATGACCCGTTCACGCGTCTCGGCATCGACGGCCCTGCCGTCGGCGTCGACGTAGCTGAAGCCCTTGCCCCGCCGCACGCGACGGATCCCGGGCTTGTCGATGGTGCTCCGGCGCAGTCTCACACCGTTGAGATACCCGCACCGGGTCGAGCCCCAACCGCACCCCCACCGCACCGCGCCGCGGTGCTGCGCGGCTCGGCGTGGTGGGCGGACGGGTGGTGCTCAGTCAGCAGGGTCGGGGCGCACGCCCCCGACCTCGGACGTCGCGTCCGTGGTCTCGCGGGTCGACGCCTCGGTGTCGGGACCGTCCGGGGAGGCGACCGGCACCATGTCGGGCACCTTGATCTCCGCCTGACCGGGCGGCAGAGGGGGATCGGGCGTGACGGGCGGGAAGACCGAGCCGTCGCTCTGCAGATGTGATTCGTGAGGGGTCACGTCAGTCATTACCTATCGCCCCGAGTAGGTGGTTGTCGTGCTACCTCTTCGACCATACCCACGGCTCGCTGAGGCGAACCTGTGCCTTTCGGCGCCGCCCGGGCCGCCGGACCTTCCCGACGAGAGTCAGGCGATGGCCGGCGCGCTCCGTCAGCGGGTGAGGACGCCGACCCGGCCCTGCTCGCCGGACGCCCAGCAGGCGCCGTCGTGCGTGCACTCGACGGAGTCGAAGCTCCCGGTGTCGAACGTCGACCACGTGCGGCCGCCGTCGGTCGAGACGTCGGACCCCGACGGGCCCACGGCCAGCACCGTGCGCGCCGTCCGCGGCACCCAGGCCGACCCGGACCGGTAGCCCGACGGGTTGGTCGTCGACTTCGTCCACGAGCGCCCGCCGTCGGCGGTCCACGCGGCGTTGTCGACCGCGCCGGTCGGAGCCGCGAAGTCGCCGCCGACGATGACGCCGCGCCGGGCGTCCCGGAAGGTCACCGAGAAGATGCCGGCGGACGCACCACCGGCGACGGGACTGTCGGCGACGGTCCACGTGCGGCCATGGTCGGTCGAGGTGAAGACGCGGGCCGGGTCGACACCACCGCTCACGAGGTAGGTGCGACCGCCGACACCCGACGAGAGGCAGGTGCCCGACGCCGCGAAGGCGAACTCGCCCGCCTGGGCGGCCGGCATCCCGGCCGGGTCGACGGGGGTCCACGAGCGGCCGCCGTCGGAGGTCTGGACGAGCCGGAACCTCCCGTCGACCGGGTCGCTCATCGCGAGCCCGCGCCGCGGCGAGCTGAACGCCATGCAGTCGTAGAAGGCGGCCGGGTCGGTGTTGCGGAAGCTCTCGGTCCAGGTCGCGCCACCGTCGTCGGTGACGAGGATGCGCGAGTCCTCCCCCTCCCCGATCGAGAGGATGACGGCGTGCCGCGCGTCGAAGGCCTCGATGTCGCGGAACTCCAGCGCTGCGGTGCCGAGCCCCTGCGGGCTGACGTCGCCCCACGTGCGGCCGCCGTCGGTCGTCCGCAGCACGGTGCCCTTCGTCCCGCTCACCCACGCCACGTCGCGTGAGACGGGCGCGAGGCCGCGGAAGCGCTCGGTCGTCCCGGTCGGCGTGACCGTCCAGCCGTATGCCGTCACCCCGGCCCTCGCGGGAGCGTCACGTCCCACGGCACCGGGCGACACGGCATACGCACTCGAGGTCGTGGCGACGAGCGCGGTGGTGGCGGCTGCGAGCAGGACGGATCGCGTCGGGAGTCTCATGCCTCCCGAAACTAGCCGCGATCGGGCCGGTCGGCGCGCTCAGCGGCCGGTGCCGCCGTAGACGATGGCGTCCTCGGTCGAGTCGAGACCGAAGGCGGTGTGCACGGCGCGGACGGCGTCGTCGAGGTCCTCGGCGCGGGTCACGGCCGAGACGCGGATCTCGGACGTCGAGATCATCTCGATGTTGATGCCGGCCTCGGCGAGCGCGCCGAAGAACTTCGCCGAGACGCCGGGGTGGCTTTTCATGCCGGCCCCGACGAGGGCGATCTTGCCGACGCCGTCGTCGAAACGGAGGTCGGCGTACTCGACCTCGTGCTTGATCGACTGGAGCACCGACATCGCCTTGGGGCCGTCGGCCTTGGGCAGCGTGAAGGAGATGTCGGTCTTGGCCGTCTCGGCGGCCGACACGTTCTGCACGATCATGTCGATGTTGAGGCCGGCCTCGGCGATGGCCCCGAAGATCTTGGCGGCGATGCCGACCCGGTCGGGCACGCCGACGATCGTGATCTTGGCCTCGCTGCGGTCGTGGGCGATGCCGGCGATGATCGGTGCCTCCACGGCGCCTTCTCCTTCGTAGGGGTTGTCCTTGATCCACGTGCCGGGCTTTCGCGACCACGACGAGCGGACGTGGATCGGGATGCCGTAGCGGCGGGCGTACTCGACGCACCGCAGGTGCAGGATCTTGCTGCCGTTGGCGGCGAGGTCGAGCATCTCCTCCATCGAGAGGACGTCGAGCTTGCGGGCGTTGGGCAGCACGCGCGGGTCGGCGGTGAAGACGCCGTCGACGTCGGTGTAGATCTCGCAGACGTCGGCGCCGAGCGCCGCGGCGAGCGCGACGGCGGTCGTGTCGGAGCCGCCGCGGCCGAGGGTCGTGATGTCCTTCGTCGTCTGGCTGACGCCCTGGAAGCCGGCGACGATCGCGATGTGACCGGCGTCGAGCGCGCTTTGGATGCGGCCCGGCGTCACGTCGATGATGCGGGCGGCGCCGTGGGCGTCGTCGGTGATGACGCCCGCCTGGCTGCCGGTGAAGGAGCGCGCCTCGGCGCCGAGCTGGGCGATGGCCATCGCGACGAGCGCCATCGAGATCCGCTCGCCCGACGTGAGCAGCATGTCGAGCTCGCGGGCCGGCGGGGCCGGCGTGACCTGCTCGGCGAGATCCATCAGCTCGTCGGTCGTGTCACCCATCGCGGAGACGACGACGCAGACCGAGTGGCCCGCGCGCTGCGTCTCGACGATGCGCCGGGCCACACGCTTGATGGCCTCGGCATCGGCAACGGACGACCCGCCGTACTTCTGGACGACGATGCTCACACTGGCTCCGGATCTCCTCGGTGGTCTGCGGCGGCTCCGAGTCTAGGCGGGCTCGCAGGACGTCCACCGGGACGTCGCGATGGTGAGATGTGCGCCGATTCGTCCCGTGCGCCGAACGTTCTTGCGCGGGCTACGGGTGCAGCGCGTCGAACTCCGCCTCGCCCACGGCCTCCTCGTCGGCGTCGAGCCGCAGGTGCGCGAGGATCGAGTGGAGTGACCGGAGCGCCATCATCCCCCGGTCGCCCCAGTTGGACAGGTAGCCGAACTGCCACCACCACAGCGCCTCGAGCCTCCGACCGGCGGCGTAGTGCTTGAGCCCATGGCTCAGCGACACCGCCACGTCGACGAGGTCGTTGGTGATCGACCCGTCGGCGCGGTCGGAGGAGGTGATCGGGTCGATGACGTAGACGTAGTCGTCGATGCCGACGAAGACGTTGGCGAGGCCCGTGCGCAGCGGGTCCGAGTCGTCGTCGGCCGCATCCGGCTCGAAGCGCTCCTCGGGCACGACGTCCTGGATGGCGCCGAGTCGTGCCCCGGCGACGAGCACCTGCGACAGGGCGAGGGTCAGCAGCGGCAGCGCCGTCTCGGGGGAGCTGCCCGACGCCACCTCCGTGACGGACGTGAGGAAGGCGCTCGCCTCCGCGGCGGTCAGGTCGGCGAGACCCGACAGGTCGTCGATCTCGCCCGGGTGGCCCTCGTCCAGCGGCTCGTCAGTCATGGCCCCCAGCATGCCGTATGCCGTGTCGCCCAGTCGCGCCCGGAGCCACCCGGAGCCGTCCGAGCCGTCCGCACGCCAGCCCGCTCACCCTCACCCACTCGAGTGAGCGCCCAGTCCCACTCGAGTGAGCGCCCAGCACCAGCCACCACGCGTCCGTGTTGCGAAGCGCTCACTCGAGTGTTGCGGAGCGTCACTCGACGGGAGGGTGGCTGGACGGCATACGTCCTCGGTGGGCCTGGCCCACCGACCCGTGGGAGGTCAGGCGTCGACGCGGCGGCGGCCCTCGAAGGCCCGCCCGAGGGTCACCTCGTCGGCGTACTCGAGGTCACCGCCGACGGGCAGGCCCGACGCGAGACGCGTCACGGTGAGGCCGACGTCACGCAGCAGCCGGCTGAGGTAGGTGGCCGTGGCCTCGCCCTCGAGGTTGGGGTCGGTCGCGATGATGACCTCCTGCACCTCACCGGAGGCGAGGCGCACCATGAGCTCGCGCACCCGCAGGTCGTCGGGACCGATGCCGTCGATGGGGCTGATCGCGCCGCCGAGCACGTGGTAGGTGCCCCGGAACTCACGGGTGCGCTCGATGGCGACGACGTCCTTGGGCTCCTCGACGACACAGATCGCCGTCTGGTCGCGGCGCGGGTCGGCGCAGATGCGGCACCGCTCGGCCTCGGCGACGTTGCCGCACTGCTCGCAGAAGCGGACCCGGGCCTTGACCTCGGTGAGCGCCGTGACGAGCCGCGTCACGTCGTCGGAGTCGGTCTGGAGCAGGTGGAAAGCGATGCGCTGGGCGCTCTTGGGACCGACTCCGGGGAGTCGTCCGAGCTCGTCGATCAGGTCCTGCACCGCGCCTTCGTACACACCGCAACACTAAGCCCCGCAATCACCTGCTGCGCACCGCCGCACCGGACTAGCGTGGTGAAGCAGAGTCAGGGGCGACGGGTCGAGGGGGTGTCGGAGTGGGTGACCAGATGGACGACCGGACGGTGTCCCGGCGCAGCGAACGCATCCAGGGCGCCATGCCCTTCCGGACGATGTTCTGCTTCCGGATGCACTCCGGGTACGCCGAGCGCCGGCTCGAGCCCGGAGTGCTCGACTTCACGTTCGGCGACCCCCACGAGCTGCAGGTGCCGGCCTACGTCGATGCCCTCCGCGAGGCCGCGGTGCCCCGCGACGCGCTGTGGGTCGCCTACAAGCAGAGCGAGGTCGCGGCACAGGCAGCGGCCGCGGCCTCGCTCGAACGGGTCGTGCCACTCGGCCGGGGCGACACCGCGACGGCCGAGTCGGTCGAGGCGGCCCTGCCGCACTTCCGCGGCGCGTTCGAGGCCGCCCGCACCTGACCGTGCGCGGCTCGCGCCACGATCAGTCGGCGAGCGTCGCCGACCACCGCTCCTCGATGCGCCCGAGCCGCCACACGGCGAGCGCCACGGCCCAGGTGAGGACGAAGAGCCCGACGATCCAGAAGCCGACGTCGCCGAGGTCGATCGAACCGACCCACGCGACCGGTCCCGACGTGACGTCGAGCTTGTCGGCGAGCAGCCCGACGAGCTCGATGACGCCGATGAGGAGGGCGACGGCCACCGACAGCGATGTGACGGTGATGTTGTAGAAGATCTTGCGCACCGGCCGGTTGAACGCCCAGCCGTAGGCGACGCTCATGAACGACCCGTCGAGGCTGTCGAGGAGGGACATGCCCGCGGCGAAGAGCACGGGAAGGGTGAGGACGGCATACCAGGGCAGGGCGGCCGCGGCGGCGCCGCCGGCGATGACGAGCAGCCCCACCTCGGTCACCGTGTCGAAGCCGAGGCCGAAGAGCAGCCCGACCGGGAACATGTGCCACGGCTTGCGCACGGCCCGCGTGACGCGCCCGAGGATGCGGTTGAGGAAGCCGCGCTTGTCGAGCTGCCGCTCGAGCTCGGCCTCGTCGTAGTGCCCCGAGCGCATCCGGCGGAAGACCTTGAGGATGCCGACGAGCGCCGCGAGGTTGATGAGACCGATGAGGACGAGGAAGACGCCCGAGACCGTCGTGCCCCAGACACCGGTCGCCTGTTGCAGCGCCGAGCCGTCGTCCTCGAGGGCGCCGGCGAGGGCCCGGATGCCGAGGGCCACGAGAATGACCATGACGAAGACGACCGACGAGTGTCCGAGGCTGAACCAGAAGCCCACGCTCATCGCCTGCCTGCCGTCGGCGAGCAGCTTGCGGGTCGTGTTGTCGATGGCGGCGATGTGGTCGGCGTCGAAGGCGTGGCGCATCCCGAGGGTGTAGGCCGTGACGCCGAGCCCGACGCCGAAGAGCTGGCCGGCGACGCGGTACTCCGCCGGGGCCACGACGAGGACGAGCAGTCCCCAGCCGACGACGTGCAGCAGGGCCACGAAGGCCGCCATCCCGACGAGGCTGCGTCGCTCGTCCCGGGAGAGCCGCCGGCGCGCAGCCGAGCCCGACCGCGGGCCCGAGCTCGGGCGGGGGGACGTCAGGGTCACGGCCCCACGCTAGATGCGACTGGGTCGCATCTGCAACGCCCACCCTCAGATGGCGGGCTCGCCGCCCGGCACCTCGTTGTACGTGTCGACGCGCTCCTGGCCACTCAGCTCCGCGATGGCTTCCATGACCCGGTCGGTCAGCAGGCGCCGCGCCTTGCCTGCGGGCATGCCGGCGTACTCCTCGACCCCGATCGGCTCACCGAAGCGCACCGTGACCTTCGCGAGCCGCGGGAAGCTCGCCCCGACGGGCTGGATGTCCTCGGTCCCGATGAGCCCGACCGGCACGACGGGGACCTGCGCGGTGAGCGCGAGCCACGCCACGCCCGTACGCCCGCGGTAGAGCCGGCCGTCCCGCGAGCGCGTGCCCTCCGGGTAGATGCCGAACGCGTCGCCCGCCTTGAGCACCTCGAGTGCCGCGTCGAGACTCTCCTGCGCGGCGGTCGGCGAGTGCCGGTTGACCGGCACCATCCCGACGGCGCTGAAGAAGCCCTTGCGCACGAAGCCGCCGACGCCCGTGCCCGTCCAGTACTCCTCCTTGGCGAGGAAGCGCACCTGCCGCGGCGAGGCGAGCGGGATGGCGAAGGAGTCGATGAACGAGCGGTGGTTGCTCGCCACGACCACGCCGCCTTCGCGCGGGATGTTCTCCTTGCCCTCGATGGTGGGCCGGTACAGCGCATGGGACAGCGGGTACAGGAGGTTGCGCCCGAGGCTGTAGAACATGGGCCACAGCCTAGGGCCGTCCACCGGCCGTCCGGTGTGGGGCGTGCGTCGCGGCGGCCCGGTGTTCACCCCTTGGTATGCCGGGTGGCGGGCCCGAGCACGTCGGGCGCAGACGCGTCAGGCGTGGGCGCGAACGGCCCAAGCGGTGGCCATGATGTAGAAGGGCGGCGCGGGCAGCAGCTCGCGGCAGTGCTCGCGCAGGCGGACGCGTCCGACCTCGTCGAGGCTCTGCACGTGCGCCCCCGCCGGACCGACGCCGAGCGTGTAGGGGTCCCACCAGTCCTCGAAGGTCGGGTGCCGCACGGTGACCGTGAGCGCGGTGTCCTCGATCTGGTTGAGACCGGCCTGGTCGCAGAAGTGGGCCAGCTCGCCCTCGCGGACCCCGCTCATCCCCGACTCGTCGTCGACGCCGGGGTCGAGGTCGCGGGCCGCCTGCCAGAAGACGGTGAGCGGCGCTCCCCCACCGGCGAGGTCCCACACGCACGCCGAGACGGTCCCGCCCGGCCGCGTGACCCGGGCCATCTCGTGCAGGCCGAGCACCGGATCGGCCATGAAGCTGACGACGAGCTGGGCGAGCGCGTGGTCGAAGAGGTCGTCGGGAAAGGGCAGCGCCTCGGCCGTTCCGGTCTGCACGTCGAGCGTCGGGAACGACTGGCGCAGGGCGGCGAGCAGCTGTTGCGACGGGTCGACCGCCGAGACCCCGTCGACGCCCAGCCGGTCGATGAGGACTCGGGTCAGGGCGCCGGTCCCACAGCCCACGTCGATGGCCCGACCCGGTCCGGCCACACCGGACCAGTCGGCAAATCGTGTGGCGAGCGGCCCCGAGTAACGCCCCATGAAGCGGTTGTAGGCGTCCGCCGCAACCTCGAAGGTCACCTTGCGACGCTACTCCCGGGAGGCGTACGCCCACGGGTGAATGAACATTCTCCTAACCCCGAGTCAGCAGCTGCCGCAGGCGTCCCCGGCCGAGGGGACCGGCGTGGGACAGGGCGGGCTGGGTCAGTTCTCGAGCTCCTGGACGACCCGACCGCCGAGCACCTTCTCGATGACGGAGCGCCCGACGTCCCCGGACTGCTCGATGTCCTCGTCGTCGTCGCTGACCGCCGAGTCGTCGGTGACCGGCTGGCGCGGCGGGTCGTCGTCGGTGGGGCGAGAGCCTCCGGCGCGCGACCGGGCCTGGGCGAACGACTGCCGGACGGCACTCGCCCCGCGCACGGCGGAGTCGGTGGGCACGTCTCCCCCGCCGGACGCCCCCGCGGCTGCCGGGTCTGTGTCCCCCGCGGCGGACGCTACCGGCTGACCAACCGCACCCGACGCACCCGACGCACCCGACGCACCGGACGCCGGCGACTCCCCGGCGGGGGCGGTGGCCCAGTCGGGGGCGGGCCCGGTCGCCGAGCCCCAGCCGGCGTTGTCCTCGAGCGAGCGGCCGGAGACCGGGCTCAGCCCGGCATCGGCGAGGGCGGTCGCGCCGCGCGAACCGGTGGTTGACGCGCCGCCTCCTGCGCTCGGGGACGATCCACCGGATCCGCCGGCCCCGCCCGGAGCGCTGTCTCGGGAGCCGGCGGACTCATGCCCCGCGCCGGCATCACCCCACGACTGGCGGCCTGCGCCGCCATCACCCTGCTGGCCCGATGGCTGACCGACGTCCGGACCACCGGGCGCACCCTTGCTGGGAGGGTCCGGCAGCCCGGGCGGGACCACTCCCGGCGGCGGCGCGACGGGGGCCTGCTGCGAGACCGCGTCGACGTGGATGCCGTCGACGATGGCGTCGACGCCGAGCTCGTCGATGAGGGCCTGTCGGACGATGTCGGCGTGGTTGCCGGCGCGGAAGGTCTGCGTCAGGCCGGCCGTCGCGATGCCGAGGGTGAGCCTCTTGCCGTCGAAGGCCGTGACCTGGGCGTTCTGGGACACGAAGGTCCAGGTGATGCGACGCATCGTGAAGATGCGACCGAGCACGTTGGGCCAGGCCCGGCGGATGGCATCGGTGTCCATGCCACCGGCAGGAGCGCCCTCGGCGACGGCGTCGTCGGTGCCGGTGGACGCCCTGCCCGCCGGATGCGACGCGGGGGCGGACGGCGACGGCGCGGCCGTGGCCGCGGACCGAGCCTCGTCGGAGGCACCGGCGAGGTGCTGGCCGCCAGTGTGCGACTGGTCGACGGACGACGGGCCGCCGACGGACTCGTCCGGCGTCATGACCGGCGGGGAGCCGACCTCGGCCCGGGTGGCGTCGACGCGGCCCGCATCACCCGGACCCGACGGACCAGCCGTCGCGGCGGCAGCCGCGCCGGGGGTGTCGATGCCGGTGCTGCGACCACCCCCGCCCATGCCACCGGCGGCGTGCGAGGCGCCTGACCCGCCGCCGCCCGGCGGAGGCGTGTAGTCGGAGACGGTGCGCGGCGGCGCGGACACGGCCGAGGTCACCGAGGCCGACGGGCCGGACGGGGCCGGAGCTGACGGCGGGGCGGGAGGCGCACTCATCGGCACCCCCACGGGCGGGACGTCGGCACGGGCGGCGGTCGGGACCCCGCCGACGTCGAGGCGCCGCTCGAGACGGTCGAGGCGGGCGGCATACCCCTGCTCGCCGGAGGCGGCCGGGAGGAGGATGCGGGCACAGATGAGCTCGAGCTGGAGCCGGGGCGCGGTGGCACCGGTCATCTCGGTCAGGCCGGTGTTGACGATGTCGGCCGCCCGCGACAGCGCGCCCGGGCCGAACGCCGCCTGCTGCACCCGCATGCGCTCGAGCTGGTCCTCGGGGACGCCGCGCAGCACCTGCGAGACGCCCTGGGGGATCGCCGCGACGATGATGAGGTCGCGCAGCCGTTCGAGGAGGTCCTCGACGAAGCGTCGCGGGTCGTGGCCCGACTCGATGACCCGGTCGATCTGGCGGAAGGTCGCGGCGCCGTCACCGGCGGCCATCGCGTCGACGGTGCTGTCGAGCAGCTCGCCGTCGGTGAAGCCGAGCAGCGACACGGCGCCGTCGTAGGTGAGCCCCTCGGGACCCGAGCCGGCGATGAGCTGGTCGAGGACCGACAGCGAGTCGCGCACCGAGCCCCCGCCGGCGCGCGTGACGAAGCTGAGCACGCCCGGCTGCACCGCGACGTGCTCGGACTCGAGCAGCCGCTCCATGTACGTCGACAGCTTGGCCGGCGGGACGAGGCGGAAGGGGTAGTGGTGGGTGCGCGAGCGGATCGTGCCGATGACCTTCTCGGGCTCGGTCGTCGCGAAGACGAACTTCACGTGCTCCGGCGGCTCCTCGACGATCTTGAGCAGCGCGTTGAAGCCCTGAGGCGTCACCATGTGCGCCTCGTCGATGATGTAGATCTTGAAGCGGCTCTGCGCCGGGCCGTAGCTCGCCCGCTCGCGCAGGTCGCGGGCGTCGTCGACACCACCGTGGCTCGCGGCGTCGATCTCGATGACGTCGACCGAGCCGGAGCCGCCGCGCGCGAGCGCCACGCACGAGTCGCACGTGCCGCACGGGATCGGCGTCGGGCCCTGCTCGCAGTTGAGGCAGCGCGCGAGGATGCGCGCGCTCGTCGTCTTGCCGCAGCCGCGCGGGCCGCTGAAGAGGTAGGCGTGGTTGACCCGACCCGTGCGCAGCGCCTGCATGAGCGGCTCCGTCACGTGCTCCTGGCCGATGACGTCGGCGAAGCTCTCGGGCCGGTAGCGGCGGTACAGGGCGGTGGCCATGCCCGAAACCCTAACGGCCACGACCGACGCCGGGAACGCCGACCGAGCAGCCGGCGGCGGCGCACCGTGCGGACGGTCGGGACCGTCGAAAGGGTGAACAGCTCCTTACGGACCGCTGGTCGGACGAGCGACTGTCACCGGGTGTGCCTAGGGTCGATGCACCGGTCCGCTGTGCACGGTGCACCAGCGGCCGACGGAGGAGGTCACCCATGCCCGACCCGACCTGGGACGCCGACACGCTCGTCGCCCGCTACGACGAGGTGCGAGCCCACACCGAGACGCTCGCCGCCCCGCTGTCCCCCGAGGACCAGACCGTCCAGACGATGCCCGACGTGTCGCCGACGAAGTGGCACCGCGCGCACGTCACGTGGTTCTTCGAGACGTTCGTGCTCGCCGACCACGAGCCGTCGTTCAAGCCCTACCAGGACCGCTACTGGTTCCTCTTCAACAGCTACTACGAAGGCGTCGGGCCCCGCCATGCCCGCGCCGAGCGAGGATTCGTCACCCGCCCGGGCGCCCACGACGTCGGGCTCTACCGCGCCGACGTCGACTCGCGGATGCGCGATCTCGTCACGACCCTCGACGGCGGTTCGCTCGAGAAGCTCACGTCCACCATCGAGCTCGGCTTCCACCACGAGCAGCAGCACCAGGAGCTGCTCCTCATGGACATCAAGCACGTCCTGTCGGTCAACCCCCTCCAGCCGACGTATGCCGGCAGCCCCCTCGCGCCGTCGGCTCCCGACCCGTGGGGCTGGGTCGACGTCGAGGGCGGCCTCGTCGAGGTGGGTCACCGTGGCGGCGGGTTCAGCTTCGACAACGAGCTGCCGCTGCACCAGCAGTGGCTCGAGCCGTACCGCCTCGCCGACCGCCTCGTCACCAACGGCGAGTGGCTCGAGTTCATGGCCGACCGCGGCTACGAGCGCCACGAGCTCTGGCTCTCCGACGGCTGGGGGAAGGTGCGCGCCGAGGGCTGGCGGGCGCCCTTCTACTGGTCCGAGGTCGACGGGGTGTGGTTCGAGCACACGCTGAGCGGCACCCGGCCCGTCGACCCGGGGCTCCCGGTCAGCCACGTCAGCCACTACGAGGCCGACGCGTACGCCACGTGGGCGGGCAAGCGGCTCCCCACCGAGGCCGAGTGGGAGCACGCCGTCGTCGCCGACGGCCAGTCCGAGCCGCCGGCCACCGGCGCCAACCTCGCCGACACCGAGACGTTCCACCCGCGCGCGGCCGGTCCGAGCACCGGCCACCTGCGCCAGGTCTACGGCGACTGCTGGGAGTGGACGAGCTCGGCCTACCTCGCCTACCCCGGCTACCACGCGCCGGCCGGCGCCATCGGCGAGTACAACGGCAAGTTCATGTCGGGCCAGATGGTGCTGCGTGGCGGGTGTGCCCTGACCCCGCCCGGTCATGCCCGGGCGACCTACCGCAACTTCTTCCCGCCGGGCTCACGCTGGGCGCTGTCCGGCGTCCGCCTCGCCGACGGCGGTGAGCGCCGATGAGCGCCCGCGAGCCGGTCGTCACCGTCGCGCTCGACCCCGACTGGGCGTCGGGAGCGCTCGTCGACGACGTACGCCGTGGGCTCGGGTCGCAGCCGCGCACCCTGCCGCCGAAGTGGCTCTACGACGACGCCGGCTCCGACCTCTTCGACGAGATCACGCGACTGCCGGAGTACTACCCGACCGAGCGCGAGCGGGCCATCCTGCGCGACCACGCCGCCGACATCGTGACCGCGTGCGACGCGACGACCGTCGTCGAGCTCGGCAGCGGCACGAGCGACAAGACCCGCACCCTGCTCGACGCGTTCGCCGCGCGCGGGAGCCTCGAGCGCTTCGTCCCGGTCGACGTGTCCGAGCAGACCCTGCGGGACGCGGCGGCGATGCTCTCCGAGCGCTACCCGTCGCTGCGCGTCGAGGCCCTCGTCGGCGACTTCACGCTGCACCTCGGGCACCTGCCAACAGGCGGGCGGCGGCTCGTCGCCTTCCTCGGCGGGACCATCGGCAACTTCTACGTCGAGGAGCGGGCGGCCTTCCTCGGGGCCCTGCACGACAGCCTCGAGTCCGGTGACTGGTTCCTGCTCGGCACCGACCTCGTCAAGAGCACCGACCGGCTCATCGCCGCCTACGACGACAGCCGCGGTGTCACGGCGCGGTTCGTCACGAACTGCCTGCGCGTGCTCAACCGCGAGCTCGGCGCCGACTTCGACATCGAGGCCTTCTCGTACGTCCCCTTCTGGGACCCGCGTCAGGAGCGGATGGACCTCCGGCTGCGCGCCGACATGCCGCAGCGGGTGAGCATCCCCGGTGCCGACCTGACGTTCGACCTGGCGCACGGCGAGGAGATCCGCGTCGAGATCTCGACGAAGTTCCGCCGCGAGAGCCTGCGCGACGAGCTGGGCGCGGCCGGCTTCACGGTCGAGCGCACGTGGACCGACGACGACGGCGACTTCGCCCTGACCCTCGCCCGACGGGACGGTTGACCGGGGTCATTCCGAGGGCGGTGCGGCTCAGGCGAGCAGCAGCTCGGTGAGCGTCTCGACCCACCACTGCTCGACCTCGTCGACGGACCAGCCGCGCTCGCGCGTCGCGATGTCGAAGGTCTGGATCGAGCACACCGTCGCGTAGACGTCGAGGGCCCGGTCCAGCGTGAGTCCGTCGCGCAGCGCCCCGCTCGGCCACGAGGCGAACAGCCCGCGCCGGTTCGCGTCACCGCGGGCCCGCCCCTGCTCGTACGCCGCGGCGAGCGCGGGCTCGTTGCGCCCACCCTCGACGGTGAGCCGCAGGCCGTCCCCACCGCGCTCGAAGAGTCGCCGGTCGAACCGGATGAACGCAGCGAGCTGCCCTCTCGGGTCACCCTGCGCCGCGTCGATCTCGCGGGCGACCTGCTCGACCCCGGCATCCAGCTCACCGCTCTCGACGAGGGAGGTCGCGAGCCCCGCCTTGGTGCCGTAGACCGCATAGACCGTGGCCTCGGAGACGCCGGCATCCGCCGCGACCGAGCGCACGCTCGTGCCCGCCCACCCCGACTCGACGAAGCGCTGCCGGGCGGCCCGGGCGATGCGTTGCTTCGTCTGCTCGGCCTGCTCCTCGCGAAGGGAGGAGTGGTAGGCGCGAGGGGCGGGCTCGGAGCTGTTCACGGAAACCACTGTACAGGTCGACTGAGCGGTTCTATATTGACTGAGTATTGCTCAATCAATCATGAGCAACTCACTCAAAGGAGAGCACCACGAGCACCACCCAGCTGGACCCGTCCGCCACCGAAGCCGCGCCGCACACCGCCGCCACCGAGGGGGCCGGCGCCGACACGGCCGCCGCCGACACGGCCGCTGCCGTCCTGCGGCGCCTCGAGGCGGCCTGGAACGCCGGCGACGGCCAGGGCTTCGGCGCGCCCTATGCCGCGGACGCGGCCTTCGTGAACATCCGCGGCGAGCACCACCGAGGACGCGACGCCATCGCCGGCGGACACGCGGGGATCTTCGCGACCATCTACGCCGGCAGCACGAACCGGATGGAGCTCGTGGACGCACGCCACCTCGCCGACGACGTCATCGTCGCGACGTCGCGCAACACCCTGGACGTCCCGAGCGGTCCACTGGCCGGCATACACGCCGCCACCTCGACCTCGGTCCTCGTCCGCGTCGGCGAGACCTGGCAGATCGCCGTCACCCACAACACCCTCGAGGCCACGCGATGAGCGCCCTCGTGGGCGGGACGGTCGGCGAGGCACTCGCGGGCCGCGCGGCCGAGACCAACACCACCCCCGCGTCGGAGCGCACGTCCGCCCCATCCCGCCTCGCGCGTCGCGCCGCCGTGGTCTTCGGCGTCGGTGGAGCCCTGCTCGCCGTCGGCGGGACGATGCACCCGCACGAGACGTCGGGTTCGATGCACGAGAGCCTTCTCGCGCTCATCGGGTCCCCGGTCTGGCTGCCCGCACACGCCGTGCTCCTCGCGGGCATGCTGACGACACTGGTCGGCCTCGTCCTGCTCCGGCGCCACGACGCCTTCCCGGCCGGGGTCCGGCCGTGGTCACCGGGACGATCGTCGCCTGGGCCGTCGCGGCGCCGGAGTTCGTGCCGCACCTGCTCGCCGGCGGTGAGCACGATGCGCTCGAGGCCGGCGGCGCGACCCCGATGGTCGACACCCATCTGGCGCTCTCGACCTTCACGACCCCGCTCGTCGGCGTGTCTGCGGCCCTGCTCGCCGTCGCGGTCGCACGGGCGGCGACGTGGCCCGCCCGGGTCCTCGCCGTCCTCGGCGTCGTCGGGGGTCTCGGTTTCGCTGTCGCCGCACCACTGCTGGCGGCCACGGGCAACCCGGAGGTCTCGAACCTCTTCGCCGCGCAGACCCTCATCGACGTCTGGATCATCGGCACGAGCGTCCGCGTCGTCCTGTCCGAGAGGGCGGCGCGGCGCTGACCCAGGACGCGCCGCCCGAGGTATGCCGTCGCGCCCGGTCGCGACGGCATACCCCTGTGCCGGAGGAACGCGGGGCTCATCCGTCGGGGTGCCCGCGGAAGCCGTCCGGGCGTTTGGCACACTGGGCGCTCCAGTACGACACGATGTAGGAGATCTCCGCATGACCCCTCGTTCCCTCTACCGCCGGATCGCCCTCGCGGAGGTGGTGACGTGGGCGCTGCTCCTGCTCGGGATGGTCCTCAAGTACGTGACCCACACGACCGAGCTGGGGGTCAGGGTCTTCGGACTCGTGCACGGCGTCGTCTTCATCGCGTTCTGCCTCGTCACGCTCCTGCTCTGGGTCAACCAGCGCTGGACCGCCCGAGAGGGCCTGCTCGGCCTGCTCAGCGCGGTGCCGCCGTTCCTCACCGTGTGGTGGGAGCGACGCCTCGAGCGTCGCGGGCGCCTCGACGGCGGCTGGCGCCTCGGCCGCGGCGGCGACACGCCGGCCACTCCGGCCGAACGCCTCGTCGCCGCCCTGCTCGCCCGGCCGTTGGTCGCCGTGGGTGTCGGCGTCGTCGCGGTGCTCGCGCTGACCGGCGTCGCCCTGCTCCTGGGCCCGCCCGTCGGCACGCAGGGCTGACCCGGCGCCCGACGTCGCCCCCTCACGGCTCGTGGGTACCTCCTCCCGGTCAGGGCATTCCGAGCCGGGCGGCATACGGTGGCTTCCGACAGCTCGACCGGGTCGACGAAGGGATGGAAGCAGATGGGTGCGGTCGCAGTGCTGACCGGTGAGGTCCGTGCGGAGGGCGTCGGCAAGACGATCGACGAGACGACCCTGCTGCTGCCGACCGACGTCAGCGCCGACCCCGGCGAGTGCATCGTGCTTCGGGGTCCCAACGGCTCGGGCAAGACGACCCTGCTCCGGATCATCGGCGGGCTGCTCGTGCCCAGCACGGGAACCGCGACCATCGGCGGCCGCGAGGCCGACGAGCGCGACCGGACGGTCCGCGCCGCCGTCGCCGCCCTGCTCGGCGCGCCGACGACCTACCGGGACCTGACCCTCGTCGACCACCTCGTCCTCATCGACTCGACGTGGGGTGGTGACCCGGCCACGTCCGACGACCGCAGCCTCGCCCTCCTCGACCGCCTCGGCATCGCCCACCTCGACGACCGCTTCCCGCACGAGCTGTCGTCGGGTCAGGAGCAGCTCTTCCGGCTCGCGCTGACGTTCTCGCGCCCCGCCAGCGTCGTGCTCCTCGACGAGCCCGAGCAGCGGCTCGACACCGGCAAGCGCCAGGTCGTCGCCGAGCTGATCCGCGAGCGCACCGAGTCCGGCGGCACGGTGGTCATGGCCTGCCACGACCCCGAACTGACGGCCACCCTCGCGACCCGCGTGGTCGACATCGTCCCGGCGCGCTGACCACGGACCGCCGATGAGCAAGCGCAAGCAGCCGGCCCGCAGAAAGGCCGCACCTGCACCCACGACCCCTGCACCCACGACTCCCGCACCCGCGACCCCCGCACCCACGACCCCCGAGCCGACGGCGGAGCCGGCGGCGACCCAGACGCCCGGCGAGACGGCATACGACCGCTCGGCACGTGACGTCACGGCACCGGCCGAGGTCGACTACGACGACCACGACCTCCTCGGCCAGGCCGACTGGGTCATCGGTGGCGAGGCCGCGCGCAAGGCCCGGCAGCAGGGGCTGTATGCCGGCTACGTCCTCTTCCTCGGCGCGCTCGTCTACGGCCTCCCGATCGTCCAGGCCGTGTTCCGCACGTCCGATGCCTCCTCGCTCGGTGACCAGCTGAGCTCGCCCGAGGCGATCGCGCTACTCGTCGCGTCCGTCGCGGCGCTGCTCGGAGCGGTGGTCTTCGCCGGCCGCTTCCGGGGCCCGGTCGTGCCGCCCATGCCCTGGATCGACCTCGTGCTCCCCGTGCCGCTCGACCGCGCCCTGGCCTTGCGTCGGTGGTGGCGCTACGCCGCCGTCGGGGGCCTGTTCATCGGGGCGCTCAGCGGGCTGACCATCGGGGCCGGCCTGGCCTTCGCGCACCTGGCCGGCCCGTTGACGATCATCGTGACCACGGCTGTCGGCACCGCGCTCGGTGTCCTCGCCACGCGCCTCTGGCTCTGGTCGCAGGTGCGCTCCTGGCCCGGCCCGGACCGCGGTCTCAGCCTGCTCTGGCGCGTGCCCGATGCCCTGCGCGAGCTGCACGCCGAGTCGCTGCGGGCCCACTCGGCCAACACCTCGACGATGGCCGGGTCCGCCCTCACGGGCAACCTGCGCACCGCGCGCCTCGCGCTGACCCGCCCGGTCCGCCACGGTCGCTCCGCGCGACTCCGCCCGGGTCGACCCTTCGGCGTGCTCGTCCGCCGCGACGTCATCGGCCTGCGGCGCACGCCGGGCGCGTTCCTCTCGGGCCTCGGCCTCACGCTCCTGGGCGGCGCGATCGTCACGTGGGCGTTTACGCAACCGGCGGCCCCGAGCATCGCGGCGACGATCGGCCTGCTGCCGCTCTACCTCGGCTTCGGCGCCTGGGCGGAGGGGCTGCGCCTGCAGGCCGACAACGTCGGCACTCCCTCCCTCCTCGGCACCGGCGAGCTGACCGAGGCCGTGGCCCACGTGACGGTCCCCACCGCCCTGACGCTCCTGGTGCTCGGCGGCTGGGTCGCCGTCGCCGGTGCCCTCGGGTCGCTGCCGGCCAGTGCGCCGCTGTCGCTGTGGCTGATCCTCGTGCTCGTCGTCGCCGGCAACGTGCTGGCGGCCTTCCGCGGCTCCCCCACCTTCATGCTGCGTCCCCAGATGGTCATCGCCTGGTACGCCGTGCCGGCCCTCACCGTCGTCGTGCTCGGCTCGCTCGTCGCGGTGCTGACCAAGGCCGCCAGCTACACGTGGCTCTCGGTCGTGAGCTGGCTCGTCTACGCCGTGCTCGCCTGGGCGGTCTCGAAGGTGCGCCGGCTGACCTACCTGCACCGCGCCTGAGCGACAACCCGTTCGCGGTCGGCGGTGACCACTCGTTAGGTTCGGGGCCATGAGCGAGCTGCGCACGCGTGACGTCGTCGACGCCGACCTCCCCGCCGTCCTGGCCATCCGCAACCGGTCGTTCGGTCCGCTCGGCACCGGCGGCGACGTGTGGTGGCAGCGCGTCTCGGCCGAGACCCTCGGTGGCCGGATGATCGCGGTCGTCGACGAGTCCGACCAGGTCATCGGCGCGGGCCGGATCCGACCCTACGAGCAGGCGTGGGGCGGACAGCACCTGCGAATGGGCGGCGTCGCCGGCGTCTACGTCGAGCCGAGCGCCCGCCGCCGGGGCGTCGCGACGACCCTGACCCGCGCCCTCATCACGAGGATGGGCGAGCTCGGCGACGTCGTGTCGTGCCTCTTCCCGACCACGGCGACCCTGTACCGCCGCACCGGCTACGAGATCGGGGGCGTGCAGACCCGGATGACGTATGCCGCCCACCACCTCCGCGACCTCGGCGCCACGCGCGCCGGGCGGGCTGGGTCGACCGGCCTGCGCCCCGCGGTGCCGAGTGACGCGCAGCAGATGCACGACCTCGCCCGCGCCTCGAACGCCCGGCACGGGGTCAGCGGACCGATGGTGCGCTCGGTGGCGGCACTCACCGGGATGCTCGAGCGCGACGAGCTCATCGCCTACGTCGTCGACGGCGGCTTCGTCGTCTACGACCTGTCCGAGCAGGCCGTCACGGTCGAGGTTCTCGTCGCCACGACCCCCGAGGCAGCGGCGACGCTGTGGGGCGTCGTCGGATCGGGCTCGTCCGCCGCGCCGACGGTGCACACCTTCCTCGACCCGCGCGACCCGGTGACGCTCGCGCTGGGCGGGCTGCCGACGGTGGAGGTCCAGCAGATCCCGTGGATGGGCCGGGTCGTCGACCTGGGGGCGGCCTTCGCCGGGCGAGGCTTCGGTCGGCACCTCTCGGTCGAGGCCGACCTGGTCGTCGACGACACCGAGGCGCCCGCCAACACCGGTCGGTGGCGCCTGTCGGTCCGCGACGGGCGCGGCACCGCGACACGCACCGACGACGCCCCGGTTCGAGGTGATGCCGGCACCGACGCGGCTGACGCGATCACCTCGAACGCGCTGCGGGTCGAGGCGCGCGGGCTGGCGGCACTGTGGTGCGGCTGGTCCGTGTCGCGCCTGCGCCAGGCCGAGCTCGCGACCGGGGGCATCCCCGACGGCGATGCCGCCCTCGACGCCGTCTTCGCCTGCCAGCCCTTCATCACCGAGTACTTCTGACAGCAGGCTGACCCAGTCGAGTGGCCCCGTCGTCACACCGGGGACTGGGACCGGTGCGACCGCTGGGCCACGCCCCCACTCGAGTGGGAGCGGGCGCTCACTCGAGTGGGACTTGGCGCTCACTCGAGTGGTGACGGGCAGGCGGTCAGTCGGTGGTCGAGGCGGTGGTCGAGGCGGTGGTCGAGGCGGTGGTCGAGGCGGTGGTGGTGGCTCGGTCGGGCTCGCGGACGGCGGGGATGGCCACGAGGGCGACGACCGCCATGGCGCCGACGACGAGCAGCGAGTGCAGCACGCCGACGTGGTCGCCGAGGAAGCCGAGCAGCGGCGGCCCGGCGAGGAACGCGGTGTAGCCGATCGTCGAGACGACGCTCATCCGGGCGGCGGCACGCCTCGGGTCGTCGGCCGCGGCGCTCATGCCGACGGGGAAGCCGAGGCTCGCCCCGACACCCCAGATCGCGGCGCCGACGAAGGCGAGCACCGGACCGCCGTAGACGACGAGGAGGCAGCCGACGACGGCCGACACGAAGAGGACGCGGAGCACCGGCACGCGGCCGCGCTCGTCGAGCACGCGGGTGCCGAGCAGTCGGCCGGCCGTCATCGCCGTGAGGAAGACCGCGAAGCCGACGACGCCCACCCAGCGCTCGAGGCCGTAGCCGTCCGAGAGCGCCACCGCGACCCAGTCGTTGGCGGTGCCCTCGGTGAACGCGGCGGCGAGGACGACGACGCCGATGAGCAGGGTGCGCGGCTCGCGCCAGGCCGCACCGATCCCCGCCTCCGAGCGCACCTCGGCGCCCGTCTCGTCGGTCTCGACCGAGCGGGGCAGGAAGGCGCGCAGGAACCACGGGGTCACGGCGAGCAGCAGCACGACGACGCCGGCGAGGTGCACGGCGACCGGGACGTGGAGGAACGACAGGCCCGCACCGATGAGGGCGCTCACGACCGTGCCACCGCTGAAGGCCGCGTGGAAGTGCGGCATGATCGCGCGGCCGAGGAAGCGCTCGACCTCGGCGCCCTCGAGGTTCATCCCCACGTCGAAGACCCCGGTGCCGATGCCGACGAGCACGAGGCCCGCCATGACGACGGCACGGTTGTGGGCGACGTCGACACCGAGGCCGACGCCGAGCAGACCGATGCTCTGGACGACGGCGGCGCCCATCAGGGTGCGGGCCGCACCGAGGCGGTGCACGATCCAGCCGGACAGCGGGAGGCCGATGACCGAGCCGAGCGAGGCGGCGAGCAGGGTCAGGCCGAGCTGTCCGGCCGAGAGCCCGAGCTCGTGCTTGATGTCCGGCACTCGTGAGGCGAAGGCCGCGAAGGCCGCCCCGTTGATCGCGAAGGCCGTGAAGACGGCGGTGCGGGCCGTGCGGACGACGGCGGCCGGCGGGGCACTGACGGCGGACATGGAGCAAGCCTCTCAGGGGACGACCGACGCGGGGGGCGTGAAGCGAGGGGGGTGAAGCAGGCCGGCCGTCCGTGCGGCCGACCACCTCGACGACGGTCTGGCGATGGTTCGGGACGAGGGTCGCCCCGGTGAGACCGAACCCTCGAGCGTTTCGAATCGATTCGACTCGAAACGTTTCGATAGCATGCCTCCCATGGTCACCCGAGGTCAAGCCCGTCCGACGCTGCGCGACGTCGCCGAGCGCGCGGGCGTCTCGGTGTCGACGGCCTCCCTCGTCTTCAGCGGCAAGGGTCCGGTCGCGGAGGCCACGGGCGACCGCGTCCGTGCCGCCGCGACCGAGCTCGGCTTCACCGGGCCCAACCCGCTCGCGTCGTCACTGCGCCAGGGCCGCTCGGGCGCCATCGGCGTCCTCGTCGAGGGTCGCCTGCGAATGGCCTTTCGCGACCCCTTCGCCATCGCCGTCCTCGACGGCCTCGCCGAGGTGCTCGAGACCGTTCCCACGGGCATGCTGCTCATCGGGCAACCCGCCGGCTCAGGCGAATCCGTCGTCCCGCAGCTCGCGCCGCTCGCGCTCGACGCGGTCGTCTTCTCGCTCTGCGGACCCGGCGAGAACCCTGCCGTCGAGCACCTCGCGGCCCGCGGCATCCCGATGTTCAGCACCGGTGTGCCGGGCGACCGGCGCATCACCCAGGTCCGCGTCGACGAGCGCGCCGCAGGCATCGCCATCGCCGAGCACGTGCGCTCGCTCGGGCACCGCCGGGTCGCCCACGTCGCCATGCCGATGCTGCCGACGAGCACGGCCGGTCCGGTCCCCGACGCCGAGGTGCGGCCGGGCGAGGCCAACGTGCCGAGCGTGGGCCGCCTGCTCGGCTTCCGTGACGTCTTCGGCGCGGACGCCGCCGCGGTCCAGACCGGGGACGGGTCATCGTTCGAGGGCGGCCGGATCGCGGGCCGGTCGCTGCTCGACGTGCCCGAGCACGAGCGCCCGACCGCCATCGTCACCCAGTCGGACGTCATCGCGGCCGGAGTCATCGTCGCCGCCGAGGAGCTCGGCCTACGGGTTCCCGACGACCTCAGCGTCACCGGGTTCGACGGCGTCGACCTCCCGTGGCTGCCGCACCGGATCACGACGATGGACCAGCAGGGCCGCGAGAAGGGCCGGATCCTCGGGACGCTCGTGCGCAAACGCCTCGACGGCACCCGGCCCCGGAGCGTGACCCAGCCGGTGCAGCTACGGGTCGGCACGACCACCGCTCCCCCGGCCTGACCGGAGGCCCGCCACGCGCGGAGGGGAAAAGGGACACCCCGCGTACCTGGAAGAGCTCTCCTACCCTTGCTGCATTCCTGCCCTGGGGGAGTTCGGAGAGGTACCACCACGCGGGGTGCCGACGGCCAGTGTATGCCGCCCCCGACGTCAGCCGGAAATCGCCCCTCCAGCCGTGGCCGGGCTCGCGGTCGGCGCCTGCTCGACCTCTCGGACTCCGTTGACGTGCGGGGGCAGCCGACGCTCGACGACGAGCGAGATGACGGCGAGCAGGGCGCACCCGCCGACGAGGAAACCGATGTAGACCGGACCCAGGCCTCGCCCGATGAGGAAGCTCGCGACGACCGGCCCGACGACGAAGGCGATCGAGAACATGAGCGAGCTGAGCGCGTTGTAGCGACCCCGGAGGTGGTCGGGCGCGAGGTCGTTGACCATCGCGGCGCTCGTCGGCTGGAGCATCGTCTCGCCGAGACCGAACACCCCGGCACAGGCGCAGAGCAGCACGGTGGCCGCGACCGTGCCCGGCACGAGCGCCGTTGCGCCGAGCAGCGACCAGGCCACCATCCACGTGAACGCCATGACGACGGCGACCCGGGTGCGACGTCGCCCCTCGATGCGCTGGAGCACGACGAGCTGGAGCAGCACGATGACGACGGTGTTGGCCGCGAACGCGTAGCCGAGCCCCTCGGTCGAGACCTGCCCCAGGGCCCGCGCGAAGGCCGGCATGCCGGCGTTGAGCTGCGGGTAGCTGACGAGCGCGGCGACGCCGACGAGGAGCAGCAGGGCCCGCAGCCGGGGGTCACGCAGCAGCGCGACGTAGGACACGCTGCCGGTCGCCTCGTCGGCCGGCCGCGCGACCCGGTCGCGGGCACGGCGCAGCGGGCCGAGGAGGATGACGAGTGCCGGCACGTAGCTGACGGCGTCGAGCAGGTAGACCGTGACGAACGTGCCCGGCCGCGACACGTCGACGAAGCGCCCACCGACGATGCCGCCGATGCCGATGCCGAGGTTGAGCAAGGTGAAGTTGACGCCGAAGTAGCGCTGCCGCTGCTCGGTCGGGATGAGGTTGCCGATGAGCGCGCTCGACGCCGGCCAGACGATGCCGAAGCCGTAGCCCATGAGGACGAGCGCGAGGGCGGCCTGCCCCGTCGTCGTGGCGAGCGCCAGCACGATGTCGGCGAGGAGCAGCGCCACGAGGCTGCTCGCGTAGACCCGCCGCGGCCCGATGCGGTCGATGAGCGCCCCGGCCGGCGCCACGAGCACGATGCCGACGCCCGCCTGGAGCGCGAGGAGCAGGCCCACGGTCTCGAGCGGGATGCCACGCACCTCGTGGAGGTAGACGACCATGAACGGCAGGACGAGACCCGTGCCGATCGACTGGAAGACGACGGTCGAGATGAGCAGCTTGCCCTCGCGCGGCAGGTCGTGCCAGAACGAGGTCAGCGGCGGTCGGGCGGCACTGGTCGAGCTCACCGGTGCAGTCTGCCGTCCCCCACCGACACCGTGGGAGGCAGCCGCCGCCTGCTCCCGGCCCCGGACGCCCCCGCAGACGGCAAACGGCCCCCACTGCGCTGAGCGCGATGGGGGCCGTTGCTGTCGGCGGAGGATGGGGGATTTGAACCCCCGAGGGTTTTATCCCAACACGATTTCCAATCGTGCGCACTAGGCCACTATGCGAATCCTCCGTCGCGCAGGTTACCGGAGGCGGACCCCGCACAAGAAATCGGCCTTCCCGGGCACCCTGCACGACCCCGGTGCACAATCACCGCATGGCCCCTCCCACGCCGGTCGCCCTCGACACCGACGTCACCTGGATCCACGGCGCACCCTCCCCGGGGCGACGACACGACCCGCCAATCCAGGTGCACCACCTCGCCCCCGGCACCGTCCTGATCCGGCAGAGCAAGGACCTCACCTACGAGGCGCCGTTCATCCTGCTGCTCCTCGGCGAGCGCCGCGCGCTGCTCCTCGACACCGGGGCGGTGGAGGGCGCCGCCCTTCGACAGACGGTGGACCGCCTCGTCGCGGACCACCTCGCCGCGCAGACCCGGCCGGACGCGCAGACCCCGCCGGACGCGTACGACCACGACGCGTACGAGCTCGTCGTCGCCCACACGCACGGCCACGGCGACCACGTCGCCGGCGACGCCGCGTTCGCCGACCGGCCACGCACGACCGTCGTCGGCCACGACGTCGCGAGCGTGTGCGCCTTCTTCGGCATCACCGAGTGGCCGACCGAGGTCGCGACGCTCGACCTCGGTGGCCGTCCCCTCGAGGTCTTCGGCATCCCGGGTCACCACGCGGCCTCGATCGCGGTCCTCGACCCGACCATCGGGCTGCTCCACACGGGCGACACGGTCTACCCGGGCCGCATCTACGTCCAGGACTCCGACGCCCTCCTCGACAGCCTCGACCGCCTCGTCACCTTCGCCGCGGAGCGCGCCGTCACGCACGTCCTCGGCTGCCACGTCGAGATGACCCGGCGGCCCGGTCGCGACTACCCGCTCGGCTCGCGCTACCAGCCCGACGAGCCGTCACCGTTCATGACCGCGGCGCAGCTGCGCAGCGCCCGCGACGCCTTCCGCACCGTCGCGCACCGTCCCGGCATCCACCGGTTCGACGACGTCGTCTTCTGCGTCGGCGAGGGCCCCCGCGTCCTCGTCCCGCTCCAGCTGCGGGCGCTCGTCGAGCAGGTCCGCTGGCGGCTCGGGCTGCTGCGCCGCCGACCGGCTCCCTGAGACCGGATTGCCGCACGGCGACCGCGCCTGAAACCATCACGTGCATGTCCCTCGCCGCACTCCACCGCCGCAACCTGCTCAAGGAGATCGACCTGACGCCCGACGAGTTCCGGGCGCTGCTCGACCTCGCCGCCGAGCTCAAGGCCGCCAAGCGCGAGGGCCGCGAGGAGCGACGCCTCAGTGGCAAGAACATCGCCCTGCTCTTCGCCAAGACCTCGACGCGCACCCGCTGCGCGTTCGAGGTGGCCGCGGCCGACCAGGGCGCCAGCACGACCTATCTCGACCCGGTCGGCTCGCAGATGGGCCACAAGGAGTCGGCCAAGGACACCGCCCGCGTGCTCGGCCGCTTCTACGACGGCATCGAGTACCGCGGAGCCGGGCACGACGTCATCGAGACCCTCGGCGCCTTCGCGGGGGTGCCGGTCTGGAACGGCCTCACCGACGACTGGCACCCGACCCAGTCGCTCTGCGACGCGCTGACGATGCGTGAGCACGCCGGCAAGAGCGACGAGCAGATCGCCTACGCCTACGTCGGTGACGCCCGCTTCAACATGGGCAACTCGCTGCTCGTCACCGGGGCCCTGCTCGGCATGGACGTGCGCATCGTGGCCCCGCAGTCGCTGTGGCCGTCCGACGCCGTCGTCGCCGTCGCGAGGAGGTATGCCGCCGAGACCGGTGCCCGCATCACCCTCACCGAGGACGTGGCGGAGGGTGTGCAGGGCGTCGACTTCGTCCACACGGACGTGTGGGTGTCGATGGGTGAGCCGAAGGAGGTCTGGGCTGACCGCATCGAGCTGCTGACGCCCTACCAGGTCAACGCGGAGATGCTTGCGCTGACAGGCAATCCGCGCGTCAAGTTCATGCACTGCCTGCCGGCCTTCCACGATCTCGAGACGCAGGTCGGCAAGGAGGTGCACGAGCAGTTCGGGCTCAAGGAGCTCGAGGTCACCGACGACGTCTTCGAGTCCGACGCCTCGGTCGTCTTCGACCAGGCCGAGAACCGGATGCACACGATCAAGGCGCTCATGGTCGCCACGCTGGTCCAGCTCTGACGGGGGGGTCCCAGCGACCTCCCAGCCTCACGACGCCTGACGTTCACGCTTTGGTGGTGGCGCCGTTCGACGACGGTGCGGGAGAACAGCAGTCATGCAACTTTCTCGCACCCCAGCCCTGGCGGCCATCGCCGCCGCACTCGTCGTCCTGCCCGCTGCCACGGCGGCTTCCGCCGCAGATGCCCCCGGTCAGGGCAAGGACGGCCACTACCGCTTCGCCGTCATCGGTGACGTGCCCTACGGCGACGCCCAGGTCGCGGCCTTCCCGAGATGGGTCGACCAGGTCAACGCCACCCCGGACCTCTCCTTCACCATCCACGTCGGCGACATCAAGAACGGCTCGTCGCGCTGCACGAACGAGTACTTCTCGATGATCCGCACCCAGTTCGACCGCTTCACCACGCCGCTCGTCTACACCCCGGGCGACAACGAGTGGACCGACTGCCACCGCACCAACAACGGCACGTACGACCCCCTCGAGCGCCTCGCCGCCGTCCGGTCGACCTTCTTCCCCCGCGCAGGCCACACCCTCGGCGCCGACATGCCCGTCGCGTCGCAGGCGGCCGCCGGCTTCCCCGAGAACGTCTCGTTCCGGCGCCAGGGCGTCGACATCGCGACCCTGCACGTCGTCGGCAGCAACAACGGCCTGCTCCCCTGGCCCGAGCTGGGTTTCACCTCCCCCACGGCGCAGCAGGTCGCCGAGGAGCAGGCCCGCACGGACAACGCCGTGGCACAGGTCCGTTCGGCCTTCGCCGGAGCCCGGCAGCGCCACGACCGCGCCGTCGCGCTCTTCCTCCAGGCCGACATGTTCGACCCGACGTACGCCGTGACCTGGGCCGACAACTCGGCCTTCCAGCCGCTCGTCCGCGAGCTCGTCGCGCAGTCGAACGCCTTCGACGGCGAGGTCTACCTCTTCAACGGCGACAGCCACGTCTACAACTCCGACCGCCCGCTCGCCTCCGGCTCGAGGTGGCTCGACTTCTACGGCGTGCAGGGCTCGGCGGACAACCTCACGCGCGTCACGGTCGACGGCTCGAGCAACAACACGGACTTCCTCGAGGTCACCGTGAACCGTCCCGGCGCCGCGCACGTGCTGTCGTGGAAGCGCGTGCCCTACACCCCCTGAGACGTCCCGACGAGGCAGCACCGCGTGAGTATGCCGTCCGGCGCAGACCGCGCCGGACGGCATGCTCACGCTCGTGTCACGGCTGGACGGTGATCGTGGGGCACTGGCGCAGCGTCTGGGTGGGCGTCGCGACGACGGGCACCTTCCCGAAGCTCTTCCAGGCCGCGCCCACGACGAGGTCGACGGTGTCGCCCTTGCGCTTGTCGTTGAGGTAGACGGCCTGCGGCACGTGCGCCTTGACGAGACGGGCCGACGCGGCACCCTCGGGTCCGAAACGGATCTGCGCGACCTGCTTGACGCCCGCGTCCTTCGGGTCGTTGCCGACGGCCTTGACCTTGAAGCCACGGGTGTCGGCGACCTTGGCGACGGCCGCGGCGAGCCCGTTGCGCGTCGTCGAGTTGTAGACGTTGAGGCTGACGTCGGCCGGGCGCAGTGGTGCGACGGGCACCTCCGTCGTGCACGGTCCCGGTGTCGGGGTCGTGTCGCGGAAGTAGGTCGAGGCGTAGTAGAACGCGCCCGCCATGCTCAGCAGGACGACCGCGATCACGATCGTCGACCGGCGCTGACGCCGCACCCGGTAGGTGCGGTCGTCCTTGTCAGCGACCTGCGACATCACCGCTCCTTCGTCCGTCGTCGCCCTGGTCGGGCGGGCCCGTGTCAGGAGAGTACGAGGACTCGGGCGTGAAGGACAGGACGCTGCTGCAGCGCGGCGCGCAGTGCCCGGTGCAGCCCGTCCTCGAGGTAGAGCTCGCCCTCCCACTCGACACAGTGCGGGAAGAGGTCCCCGTAGAACGTCGAGTCGTCAGCGAGGAGTCCGCGCAGGTCGAGCGTGCTCTTGGTCGTGATGAGCTCGCCGAGCTGCACCACCCGAGGCGGGACGTTCGACCAGTCCTTGGTCGTCTCGAGTCCATGGTCTGGGTACGGGCGCGAGTCGCCGACGGCCTTGAAAATCACCGGGTCAGCATAGGCGTCGAACGTGGACGACCGGCCACTAGAGTTCGAACCGTGACCGAGACTGCAGGCTCAGGAGCCCCTCAGACGGGCGGCACGGGAGACACCGGCCAGATCGACGAGATCCGGGCCGGCTACGCGTTCGAGGGCGGGGTGCTCAAGCTCGGCGCCGCGGTCGTCGACGGCCAGGCCCACGCTGACGCCCCGGTGCAGATCCCGCTCAGCGTCCTCAACCGCCACGGCCTCGTCGCGGGCGCGACCGGCACAGGCAAGACGAAGACGCTCCAGCTCATGGCCGAGCAGCTGGCCGACCAGGGCGTCCCGGTCTTCCTCGCCGACATGAAGGGTGACCTGTCGGGTCTCGCGACGCCCGGCGAGGGCGGCGACAAGATCACCAGCCGCGCGGCCGACGTCGGTATGCCGTGGACGGCGACGGCATACCCCACCGAGTTCTACTCGCTCGGCGGCAAGGGTGACGGCATCGCGATCCGCGCCACGATCACGGGCTTCGGCCCGACCCTGCTCAGCAAGGTCCTCGGGCTCAACGACACGCAGGAGAGCAGCCTCGGGCTGATCTTCCACTACGCCGACAAGAACGGTCTAGCGCTCCTCGACCTCAAGGACCTCCGGGCGGTCATCAGTCACCTGACCTCCGACGAGGGCAAGGCCGACCTCAAGGACCTCGGCGGCCTCTCGAGCGCGACGGCGGGCGTCATCCTGCGCAACCTCATCACCTTCGAGGACCAGGGCGCCGGGGCCTTCTTCGGCGAGCCCGAGTTCGAGACGAGCGACCTGCTGCGCACCGCACCCGACGGCAAGGGGATCATCTCCTGCCTCGAGCTGCCCCAGGTGCAGGACCGACCGCAGCTCTTCTCGACCTTCCTCATGTGGATGCTCGCCGACCTCTTCCACGACCTGCCCGAGGAGGGCGACGTCGACAAGCCGAAGCTCGTCTTCTTCTTCGACGAGGCGCACCTGCTCTTCAACGACGCGAGCAAAGCCTTCCTGCAGGCCATCGAGCAGACGGTCCGGCTCATCCGCTCCAAGGGCATCGGCGTCTTCTTCGTGACGCAGTCGCCCAAGGACGTCCCGTCGGGCGTGCTCGCCCAGCTCGGCAACCGCGTCCAGCACGCCCTGCGCGCCTTCACCCCCGACGACGCCAAGGCGCTCAAGCAGGCGATCGCGACCTACCCGCACACGGCCTACGACATGGAGAAGCTCCTCACGAGCCTCGGCATCGGCGAGGCCGTCGTCACCGTGCTGTCCGACAAGGGCGTGCCGACGCCCGTCGCGTGGACCCGGATGAAGGCCCCGAACTCCCTCATGGACCCCTCGTCGCCCGCGACGATGGACGCCGTCATCGCGGCGTCGCAGCTCAAGACGAAGTATGCCGACGTCGTCGACCGCGAGTCGGCCTACGAGAAGCTGACGGCCCGGTTGCAGGCGGCTCCCGCGACGCCGGCGGCCCCCGCGCCGGCACCCGCCGCCCCGGCCACCCCGCCCGCGTCGACTCGCGCGGCCAAGGAGGAGCCGAGCATCATCGCGCAGGTCGCCGGCAGCTCGGCGTTCAAGTCGATGCTCCGCTCGGCCGGCACCGTCCTCGGCAGGGAGATCACCCGCAGCATCTTCGGCACCCGCAAACGCTGACCCCCCGTCTCCGAGCAGGAGCGCCTCGACCGCTCGTGGGTCGGGGCGCCTTTCGCGTGCCGCTGCTACGCGCTCGGGCGGCACTGTGATCGGCCCCGACATCACCCGGGGTCGACGAGCGGATCGGCCGTCCGGCCCGCGGCGCGCGGCACCGGTTGGCGCCCAACCTTGGACAGACCGCCGACGCCACGGCCCGGACGGGTACGCCGCAGGTGACGCGGCCTCGACCGCTGGGCACGCACCGCTGCCCCTCGTGGCCGCCCGAACGGGATCCTCATGACGGACATGCCGACAGAGCGCGACCTCGAGGAGGTCGCCCGCTCCCGGGAAGCGCGCCTCCAGACCATCATCAACGACCTCGTCCGCGAGGGCGGGCGCTCGCAGCCCGAGGTCGTCGAAGCCCTGACCCGGGCCATCGAGGCCGAGGGCCTCGGGAGTCGGCCCGAGCCGTGGCTCGACGCCGTCGCCGACGAGATCGCGCAGGGCAACGCGTACATCGTCTCGGCGCACGCCGCCGAGGTGACGGACGTCCCACGTCCCTCGACCGACGTCCCGTCGGAGACGATCGACTGACCACCCCACACCGCCGGTCGTCTGGCGAGCGCCCGGGGCTGTAGGTCAGGCGGGAGTCAGGCTGTTGTCAGGCGTCGAACTCGACGTCGTCGAGGTCGCCGTCGACGTCGGCGAAGTAGCTGATGACCCGGATGTCCGGCTCGTCGAGCACCTGCAGGACGAGCTGGCGCAGCTGGATGACCTGCCCGGTGTCGAGACGGATCCGCTTGGTGCGTCCCCGGGTCGGGTCGCTGTCGTGGCGCTCCCACCACTCGACGGTGTCCGGGTTCGTCTTGAAGATCTCGTCGAGGATCCGCTTGAAGGACGGGTCGTCGGGGTGCCGCGCGTATGCCTCACGGAAGAGCGCGAGCTGGTCGGCCGCCTCCTGCTCCCAGTCGACGAAGAGGCTCCGGGCCGCCGGGTCGCAGCAGTAGAACCACAGCAGGTTGCGCTCGCGCTTGCTCCGCTTGCTCTCCCAGTCGGTGAAGAGCTGGCAGGCGGTGTGGTTGGCGCCCAGCACGTCCCAGCGGGCGCCGACGACGTAGGCCGGGTTCGGGTCGATGGAGTCGAGCAGCTCCTCGAGCTCCTCGGTCAGCTCCTCCGGCGCCTGCGGCCGACGTGACGGCGTGCCCGTCGCGAGCGCGTGCAGGTGCGACCGGCCGTCGGCGTTGAGCTTGAGCGCGCGGGCGAGGCCGTCCATGACGCTCTTGCTCGGGCGCAGGTCGCGGCCGCGCTCGATGATGTCGTAGTACGCGACGGAGATGTTCGCGAGCTCGGCCACCTCGGTGCGGCTCAGACCCACCCGGCGCCGACCCTTGGCCCGCTTGATGCCGACCTCCTCCGGGGCGAGCTCGTGCCGGCGCGCGCGAAGGAACTCGCCCAGGGGGGAGGGGGTGCGCACGCTGAGCGGGACGTCCGTGGTCATGGCGCTCATCCTGCCAGTGGCCCGTCTCGGCCGCGGCCCGGCGGTGGCGCAGAGTCAGATCGGGTTGCCGCAACCGGTCCGCCACCCCTCGCGTTCGACGGGTTCCTCACCTGTTCCGGGTGATGCGGGCTGCGGTGGCCATGACGAGAGTGGCACCCGTGGCACCCCGCCGCACCATAGCCATCCGTACAGGAGACACACATGTCCGAGAACACACCCGTCCTTGACTGCCTGGCCGACATGACCGCGGTCTCTCTCGTGGAGGGCGGACTCGGGGCGCGCGAACACATGCTCGCCCGGCTTGCGGCCCTCGTCTCGGTCGGTGCCCCAGACGCGTCATACCTGATGAACGCCGCAGCGGCTGCCGAGGTCGGCATCACCGTGGAGGACGTGCAAGGAGTCCTGGTGGCGGTCGCCCCCATCGTCGGGACGCCCCGGGTGCTGGCCGGCGCAGCGGGCATCACCCGGGCGCTCGGCTTCGCGGTCGCCGTGGCGGAAGCGGAGATCCAGGCGCTCATCGCCGAGGCGGAGGCCGACACGGCGGACCCGAGCTGAGGGCAGGCGCCTCAACCCTCGGCGCCTCGCTCGCTCCTCCCACATCCCGCGGCCTCCTATCAAGATGACTCAGGACCCCGACGAAAAGCATGTCGGGGTCCTGAGTCATCTTGGCGGTGGCGGTGGGATTTGAACCCACGGTGGAGTTACCCCCACACACGCTTTCGAGCTCTGGGACCCACCGTTCGCCGTGGTTCCCGAGAGTGATCGCGTGCTCAGGGGCTCCCGGGATGAACTGTCCCGACGCACGCCGGACCAGCGCGAACGAGACCGCGAATGAGACCACGATCTGAAACAGCGGAGCGCCCGCTGCGTCGAGAGTCCGCGGTCGGAGTTTCACCCACATGCCGATGGTCGGACGTTCGGTTGGTGGTCGATGGTGCCGATGTGCGCGCGTTGGCAGTCAAGCCTCGTTGTCCTTCCCGAGAGTGCCGCGTCAAGCCCCAGCAAGGCGGGACGGGCCGGTCGGATCAACGCAGCATCCTGCTGTTGACACCTTCGCCGGTCGCGGCCAGAGTCGCGAGGAGATCAATGGTGTTCGACAGGGAGATGGTAGCGATGAAGGCCGTTCGTACTAGTGCTGACAACGTCGCTCCGGCTGGTCTGCGCGACACAGGCACTCCGTGGACCCAGGTGCTCGGATTCGCTGCCCTCGAGGTGGCCTTTCTCATGGGTGTTGGCACCGTGATCGCCAATAGCGGCGATCATCGCAACTGGTGGATCGCCGTGGCGGTCGTCACTCAACTCGTGTTGGTGGGTGCTGTTGTCGAAGCATTCCGGCGACGGAAACAACACCGGTCCCGGCAGCCGCATGAGTAGATGGTTCTCCGCAGAACTGTTGCACCACGCCAGGGGAGAAGAGGGGCCGCAGACCGGAATAGTCGCGCTCCCGCCTTGATGCACCGCTTGACTTCGGTAGCACCGTTACTTGTCCCGGTGCGTGCCGCATCCTCGACATCCCGGACGGCTCAGCTCAACGTTCTGCCTTCATCCTGAACGAACTGCAGGTCACGCGGCGTAGACGTCCGGAGATGCCGCGGGGCGTGCCCTACTGCGCGCCTCGTCGGTGCGACTTTCGAAGGGTGTGGGTCTCTGTGTCGACCGGGGGCGCGTCGTCGTCGCGGTTCGTTCGCGAGGCAGCCGTAGTGGCCTGCGGTACCGTTCACGCGCCGCCTGCAGGGGGCGGCGGCTCACAGGGGAGCTCAGATGCTCGATGCGAATGATCCAGATCCGGTCGCCACGCCGGTGGTCGGACTGCACGGGGTGACCGTGCGCTACGGCCGTGCGACGGCCCTCGACGACGTGTCGGTCTCGTTCGGCCCTGGCGTCACCGGGCTGCTCGGCCACAACGGGGCCGGGAAGTCGACATTGATGGGCGTGCTGATCGGGCTGGTCCGCCCGAGCGCCGGGGAGGTGCACCTTTCCGGGGTGGCGGTCAACAGGCGTGGCTCCCGGGCGCAGTTGCTGCAGTCACTTGGCGTTCTGCCGCAGCGCTTCGAGGCGTTCCCCTCCTTCCGGGTGCGTGAGTTCCTCGAGTACGCCGCCTGGCTGCGCCGCGTACCGGTGGCCGAGACAGCCGGTGCCATCGATCGGGCCTTGGCTCTGGTCGGGCTCACCGCACTGGCTGACCGCCGCATCAAGGACCTGTCCGGCGGGATGCAGCAGCGGGTCGGCATCGCCTGCGCCGTGGTGCACCGCCCACGTGTCCTGGTCCTGGACGAACCCACGAACGGCCTCGACATCGAACAGCGCGCCGCCTTCCGCGACATCGTCCGATCCCTGGATCCCGGCACCACCACGATCATCAGCTCGCACCTGGCCGAGGACGTCGCCGCTGTGTGCCACCGAGTCGTCGTTCTGCAGCAGGGCCGAGTCGTCGCCGAGGACAGTCTCGCCGGACTCATCGCCGGGACACGACCACCGGCCGAGCCGGCCACACATGCCGGTGACGCCAGTGACGCCATCCCGGTCGTCGTGGACGGTCCCGGACTGGAGCAGGCCTACCTTCGCGTGCTGGCCGCGAACGGCCGATGAGCACCCGGACCCGCAGCCAGCCGCCCGCGTCCACGCTCGCGGCCGACCCTCGACAACACCGGCTGTCGGAATGGCTGTGGAACCGGGTGTGGAACTGGCTGTGGCACGAGTTGCGCACCACACCGGCCCGGTGGCCTGCCCTGGGGCTCGCGGTTACCGGGGTGCTGTCTGCGCTGACCGGGTCGCCGCACTGGGTGGGACGCTGGAACGACACGACCCTGTTCGCGCACCTCTACGGGTCGATCGTCGTCGGCATCGTCAGCGGCATCGTCGCGGCCCTCATCGTTGGCCGCTCGCAGTCGCGAGGCGTGGCCGTCCTGGAAAAGACCGGGCTGCGCTCCGGGCCGGCAGTCGTGGCGCGGTCCGTTCTGCCGGTGTGGGTGCTGGCTGCCGGCGCGTTCCTGCTCGTGCTCGCGGCTGCGGCGGTGCGCACCGTGTTCGTGTCCGGCAGCGGCTCGCCGGCGTGGGGTGTCTTCGTGATCACGTTGTGCCTGCTGGCATTCCAAGTCGCTGTCGGCGCCTTCCTCGGGGCGTGGCTGCCCCGGTGGGCGGCGGTCGTCGGGACCGGTGTGCTGCTCTACGGGGCGCTCGTGCCGGTGTACCTGCCCGACGCCGAACGCACCTGGGGACGCCTCTACCCGGTGATCCAGCAACGCTGGGACGACGACGTCGTCCAACACGCGGCACGGATGTTCAGCGCAGGCGCCTGGCTCCTCGCGGCCGCTGGCCTGCTCCTGGTGGCCGCCGGGTCGCGTCATCGCTCGACACGGCCCTCGGGCCGGACCGCGGTCACCGCCCTGCTGCTCGCGGGCGCTGCCGCCGCGGGCGTGCTCCTGCCGCAAGTCGCCCGCGGCCAGCAGTGGATGTCCACCGCCGCTGCCGCGCGTCCACTCCAGTGCGCAGAGCACGACTCGGCGCGCGTCTGCGGCTACTCCGCCACCCGGCAGGACCTCACGATGCTCGCCGCCGCCTTCGCGGACCTGCGCCGAGCCGGCGCCGAGCTCGACTTCCTCCCGGCCCAGCTCGTCGAAAGCGGCGTACCGGTAGCCCCCGGGGAACCAGGCGCGCCAGCCGAGATCTGGGACACCTCCCGTGACCGCACCGCAGCCTGGAGCGCCGACCCCTCGGGGGTGATCGACCGGTCCCGTGCGGTCGAGCTCGTGGCCGCCGCCATCGTTCCCGTCGTCGACCAGGACTGCCTCCGCAGCGAGTTGGCCGCACGGACCGACCTCGACGCCAGCCGGGACATCGCCGCGACACTCACCGACCGGATCACCTCCACCGTCTCCCGGCCTGACGACACCCCGGCCCACGACCAGCTGGTCCACCTGCCGCCCAACCAACAAGACGCCTGGATGAACCAGGCCGTCGCGGCCGCCGCGGCGTGCCGACCGCTCCCACCGGTACCCACACCATGAACCCGCCGTCGACCTCCGCGAGCCCGGCACCGCGATCACCGCGATCACCGCGATCACCGCGGCCACGCGGACCACGACCCGGCGCGGCTCCCTGGCGCGGACCCTGGCTGATGGCCAGAGGACTGGGCATCCCCGCGACGCTGGCCACCTCAGCACTCATCGTGATCGCCTTCGCCGTGCCCGCATCCCTCGCGCTACCCGTCGGCGTCCTGACAAGTGTCACCCCAGCCGTCATGCCGCTCTACCTCGTCCAACCCGTCCCCCTCGCCATGCTCCTGGGACGCAGCTGCCACAGCCCCGCAGCACGGCTGGAGGCCACCGCACCCCGCCAGGCCCGCCACACCCACGCAGGCCTCCTCGGCGCCCTCATCGCCACCACCCTCGCCATGCTCGCGATCAACCCCGCCCTGACCCGCGATAGCTACGCCCTCGTCACCGCCTCCTACCTCGGGTCCGTCGGACTGGTGTGCACCGGCGTCGCCCTGCTCGGACGCGTCGGCGTCCTCCTGCCAGCGGCCTACCTGTGCCTGCTCACCGTCCTGGGCACCTCCGACAACGGGCAACCGGCGTCGTGGGCCTGGACCATGCAGCCCACCCCAACCGCACTCGCCACCGGTGTCGCACTGCTCGCAGTCGGCGCCCTCGCTCTCGCGGCACGCTGGAGAACAACCAAGCGCGACCAGGAATGAACGCCTCACCTTCCACCCCGCATGACCGCCCCTGACCTACCTCCCGACCCACCTCCCGACCCACCTCCCGACCCACCTCCCGACCTACCTTCCCCGGGCCGGCGGTCCTGCCAGCGGCCGCCGCTCGACGATCAGTGGTCGTCTGAGCCCGCGCCAACGTTCGCGCATGCCGCGCACAGACCGTCCCCTCGTGCCGCGAGCCTCGTGCAGTCGAGGCGCGCAATGTTCGTATTCGCCGAGCGGCCCGGGCCGAGGCGGGCCATGCAAAACTCGCCCATGCCCACCACCATGACGGAGCACGATGAGCGCAGAGTGGGGCCGCTGCCCGGCCGTCACCTCAAGCTCGCGCTTGCCATCTCTGTTGTGGTCCTTCTGGCAGCAGTCCTCACTGGGTGGCATGTGTGGACTGATCGCCAACCCACGATCTACTCCGCGATCGATGCCTACACCTCCGCTGTCGAATCCGGAGACCGAACTGCTCTCGAAGCGATCATTGCTGAGGGCCCTGGACGGGAGGCGCTCCTTCAGCGGCATGCGGGAAAGCCGAGCACTGTCACCGGCGTGACGACGGAAATGAGCGTCTCAGCCGTGTGGTGGCAGCTAGAGATCCGCTATGAGCTTCCCGGACAAGAGCAGACCAGCGAGCATCTGCTGGTGCACCCGCGCAGTGAATCGCCCGACCGCCTGATCGACTACGCCATCAGCCCCGCTCCCTGAGGCAGCTGGCGACGGACTCCTAGGGCGCCGTCCGCTTCTGCCGCGCGTCGGACGACGTCCGACCCTGCCCCTGAGCGCGCGCCGACCGTATTTGCAATCAGGTCAGCCGGATGAGCTTGATCCCGAACTCCTGCCCAGGGTTTACCAGATCCACCAGGTAGATGTGCTGATCGGGCTCCGCTCTGAGGGCGACTACGATCGCCCGACCATGCCGCTCTCCGTGAGAGTGCCGACGTCAGCTCGTCGACCTCTATCCGGGCGGCAGGCGGTGGCGGCCGGCGGCGCCTAAAGAAACTCGTCGCGCCACCGAACGTCCCCATGGAGGTAGACAACCTGACCTTCGTCGCTGCCCCACACGTCGATCCACGTCGGTACTCCGTGGTCCTCGACCAGGACCGGCGCGTGGGCCGAACGCAGCCGCGTCAATGCCTCCTCCGGCAGCCACGAGGGCT